>CALVTI010000092.1 GCA_944361835.1 uncultured Clostridia bacterium | reverse complement strand
TTTCACGGCGGTATCAGGGGTTCGATTCCCCTCGGGATCACCATTTTTGACGCGGGGTAGAGCAGCTCGGTAGCTCGTTGGGCTCATAACCCAAAGGTCGCAGGTTCAAATCCTGCCCCCGCAACCAGTAAAGAGAGGAACGCTCAGTTGGGCGTTCTTTTTTATTTTATACCTTTGGGATATATTTCAAATATAACCAGTTGTGGGGAGTGAGGTTCAAATCCTGCCCCCGCAACCAGTAAAGAGAGGAACGCTTAGCCGAGCGTTCTTTTTCACTCTATCCTACAACTTTTCTAAAGTGCTTGCTAAAATGGGGGAGTTCGTGGTAATATATGGCGTATGGCATATCAGGCACTGTATAGGAAATATAGACCAAAGACCTTTGATGAGGTCGTGGGTCAAGAACATATCACAAGGACGCTTTCAAATCAGGTAAAAGAAGGCAAGATATCTCACGCCTATCTCTTCTGCGGAAGCCGTGGCACAGGCAAGACCTCGACGGCCAAAATTTTCGCCAAGGCCATAAACTGTACGCAAAGTAGGGACGGTTCGCCATGCTACTCTTGCGAAGTTTGTAAGGCTCTCGACAGTCCGGGCAATATAGACATAGTCGAGATAGACGCCGCTTCAAACAACAGAGTGGACGAGGTCAGGGAGATAAGAGAAAACGTCAAGTTTATGCCAGTGAGCGGAAAGTATAAGGTGTATATCATAGACGAAGTCCACATGCTGACGGACAGCGCGTTTAATGCGCTTTTGAAGACTCTTGAAGAGCCACCTGCCCATGTCGTGTTCATCTTGGCTACGACAGAGGTCCACAAGCTTCCTGCCACAATACTTTCAAGGTGTCTAAGGTTTGACTTTGGCTTAGTCCCAGTAGATGTCTTGACAGCCCACCTTAAAAAGATTTTTGACAATGAAAATTTAAAATATGAAGAAGAGGCCTTAAAGGCCATAGCCGTTGCGGGCGAGGGAAGCGTGAGAGATATGCTCTCAATAGCCGATTGTATAGTCGCATACTCAGGCGGAGAGATTACTCTCGAGAAAGTGCTCGACATCTTGGGGCTAAATAAGAGCCAAACCTTAATTGAGCTGACAGACTACATGTTTAAAAAGGACATAGGCGAGAGCCTTGAGCTCATAAACAAAGTTAGTGAGAGCGGGAAAAACATGGCCGTCTTTGCCAAAGATATGAGCGTGCATTTTAGGGGCCTTTTGGTCATAAAGACTTGCAAAAACAGCGAGAAGATGCTCATGCTACCAAAAGATATTTACGAGAGCTACGTGCGTCAGGCGAGTGAGGTCGAGACAAATTGGCTGATAGAAAATATGAAAATTTTTGGCTCTATCGAGGCAGAACTTAGATATTCGCTTTCGCCAAAGACTCTGCTTGAGACGGCGGTCATAACCTCAATCGGCGGAGAGGGCTTAAAAAAAAACTAAAACTGACTAAACCAGCTCTTAGCGTCAAGACAATTTGGGGCAAGACTGTGCTATACTTAAGAGAACACAAAAACATTGCGCTTCATGTCGTGTGCGGAGATATTACAGACGTTTCGCTCGAGGGCGAAAAGCTAATTTTGAAAACGACTGAGCAGTTTCTTTATGATATGCTCTCAAGCGAGGAAAATCAAAAACAGATTAAAAAGGCGCTGGCTTGGCAAGGGCTCGAGTATGAGCTAGAGGTCGTAAAATTAAAAAAGCCTAGCGACCTTCAAAGAGAAGATAAAGACAAACTTAAGGGCTACGGAATAGATTTTATAGAGGTATAGGAGGCAATATGTATAAAGGTTTTAATGGTGGCTTTGGTGGAGGAAACATTGGCATGCTCATGAAGCAGGCTCAAAAGGTGCAGGAAGATATGCAAAGAGCCAAGGCCGAACTTGACCAAACTGTTTTTAAGGCGAGCGTAAGCGGAGGCCTTGTCGAGGTCGAGATGACTGGCGATAGAAATTTGAAGGCTATCAAGATAAAGAGAGAGGTCGTAGACCCAGATGACGTCGAGATGCTTGAAGACCTTGTCATGGCGGGCGTAAACGACGCGCTAAAGCAGATAAGCGACAAAGAAAAAGAGCTCATGCCAGCTCTTCCAATGGGAATGTAACATGGACGCGCTCAAAAGGCTCATAGCGGCGTTTAAAGCGCTCCCGGGCGTGGGTTACAAGACGGCGGAGCGCTATGCATATCATGTCATAAACAGCTCCAGCGAGGAGGCTGAGGAGTTTTCAAACGCCATACTGCTCGCAAAGAGCCAGATAAAGCGTTGCGCACAGTGTGGAGGCTATAGCGAAAAGGCCGAGTGCGACATATGCTCGACTCGCAGTGGCGAGACCATTTGCGTCGTAGCTGAGCCTAAAGACATAGCCGTCATGGAAAAAGTCAAGAGCTACAATGGCGTCTACCATGTCTTGGGTGGAACGATAAGCCCGCTTGAAAATCGTGGCCCAGACGATCTTAGAATTAAAGAGCTCTTAAAGCGCATCGAGGACTATGGCACAAAAGAGGTCATCATGGCCACAAACCCAGACGTCGAGGGCGACGCGACTGCTATGTATATAGCTAGGCTTTTAAAGCCACTTGGCGTCACCGTGACGAGAATAGCTCAGGGCATCTCTATGGGCACAGACCTTGAGTATGCTGATGAGATTACGCTCACCAAAGCCATAGAGGCTAGAAGACCGCTCTAAGCGTTTGACAAGGCCTTAAAAAATGGCTAAAATATGTGTATAAAAAATACAACTTTTTTAAAAAAAGCTATTTACAAATGAATAAATGTGTGGTATATTGAAGCCACAAAGGGAGGAATTTCATGGCAAAGAATTTTGATTTCAGTTATTCTAATCTCATAAAGGTTAATGGTAGGACTCCTACTTTCGTCTCAGTCGCAGGTGGCCTAAATGTTGTGACAAGACGAGCTGACTTCAATAGCCCAAATTTCACTCGCGAAGATATTGTTGCTAGAAAAGGTGGACAGCTTAACGTCAAATATCAAAGCAAGAAGAAAATGGCTAGTTCTGGCCTTGAAAAGTAATTTCTTTGTAAAAGTTTAATTTCTTTTTCATAAAAAAAGCATGCACTTAAAGCCGTGCTTTTTTTATTTTCACCAACTATCAAAAATTGTTTGCTAGAAAAATTTTGCTATGATATACTACTAACTGCAAGGAGAGTTTGCGTGAAGCCTACAGATTTGTATCAATATGTTTATCCTGCGGTGTTTGTAAACGGTGAAGACGAGATCGCCGTCGTTTTTCCTGACCTAAACATCTCGACTGAGGGCGAAACTTTTGAGCAGGCTTTTTTGCTCGCAAAAGACTATCTTAGAGTCTATTGCACATACTCTCTAAAGTATGACCTCGACATGCCTAGCCCGTCTTTCTACATTGATGTGAAAAAGCACAATCCTAAAGACAGCGTCATGCTGATAGACACGCTCATCTTCCCGAGCGACTTAAAATAAAAAGTTTTTAAAATATATTGACAAAATACTCAAAATTTGATAACCTAACAAAGCCTTGGGGGATTAGCTCAGCTGGCTAGAGCGCCTGCCTTGCAAGCAGGAGGTCATCGGTTCGATTCCGATATTCTCCACCAAACTATATTTCACCCGCTGCCCTAGCGGTTTTTTTATTTTACTGGCGACTGTTAATTTAAAATAAAAAATTGAATTATTTTGTCATATTTCGTGCCTATGGTATAATGTCCGTATGAAAGTATATAATGAAGAATTTTTTTATGAATAAATGTAAAATTTTGTCACATTTGTATTGAAAATGTGTATAAAATGTGTTACAATTGCATAGAATATATAAAAGGAGTGAGAAAATGGCTAGTATAAATGTAAGAATTGAAGCTGATACAAAAAGAGATGCCGAAACTTTGTTTAATGAATTAGGGTTTACGATGAGTGCGGCTATAAATGTATTTCTTAAACAGGCTATAAGGGAGAAGGGGATTCCTTTTGAAATCACTCTAAACACTCCAAATGAGACGACCATCAGGGCCATAGAGCAGGGCCAAAAAATTTCTAAAGACAAGAAAAAGGGCTTTACTGATATTAAAAGTTTAAGGAAAGCATTGGATGTATGAAACTTGAGATAAAATTTACAAGTCAATTTAAAAAAGATGTTAAATTGGCAAAAAGACAAGGCAAAGACATTGACCTCTTGTTTGAAATAATTGAGAGACTGGCAAATGAGGAAGTGTTGGAGGAAAAATATAGAGACCACAATTTAGGCGGTGTGTATAAAAGTTGTAGAGAATGTCACATAGAGCCTGATTGGCTACTAATATATATGGTGGAAGACAAAGTGCTCACTTTGACTTTACTTAGAGTCGGCAGTCATTCGGATTTATTCTAACCCGCTAGACTAAACCAAAAGTTTTGTGTTATAATATAGTATGCTGTTTAGTGAAGTGTGGGAGAGCTATACGCTTACGCAAAAGGTGTCACTGTTTTTGTGCGTAGTGGGCACAATACTTTTTGTCATGTATTTGGTCTTGACTTTTGCAGGGTATTATAGCTTCAAAAGAAAGAGTGCGACTGACGATATAGACATGCCAAATGAGGACAAGGAGAGCTTTAAGGGCTTTTTTATGTCGCTCTTCAATGTGAGAGGCACGATTATTATTCTCGCCTTTGGAGCGGGGACATGTTTTGGCCTAGATTTTGTTTTGCCAGGATACGCAGCCATTCTTATTGGCCTTGTGGTGGGACTGCTCGCAGACCTCATAGCCACGCTTATCTTAAGGCGCCCCGCAGTAACTGTGGGAGATATTGCGGTCGTGAGCGTAAAGATAGGGAGTAATGGTCAAGTCGGCAAGGTCATCTTGGAAGCGGACGGGACAGAGCTTGACGCTGTCAGCGAGAACGCAAAATCCATTAGAAAGGGCAAGACTGTCGTCGTGACAAATGTCAAAGATGGCAGAGCGCTTGTAAAAAAGGTCCATAAAAAATCGAGCGACAGAATCGCTCAATACTTTAATTAAAGATTTTGGTCTTTGGGACAAGCATGGTCCAAAAGAGCATAGCTCTAAAGAAGTCGCCAATGTAAGTTTGGAGTGCGAGTTTTAATAATTTTTTACCTACTTTAAGCTCATTTTCATTTAATATTTTAGTTTGACTAAGAAGCTCTAGCGCATAAGCTGAAGCTTCTTTTTCTATCTTTATGATAGAAATTTTGAAGGCAAGCGCTGTTAAAAATATGAGAAGAGTCATAGAAGCTATGATAATTCCAATAGTAGTTTGCGAAAACACAAGAAGCAAAATTGAAACGACTAGAAGCGGAAGCACAAAGACTCCCAAAACTTTTACAAGCTTTGAAAATTTGTAGTTTCTGTTTAGCTTGTCTGGGGTTTTGTGGTGTTGATAGGCGTGACCAAATTCGTGGGCGCAGACGGTCAAGGCTGAGACGCTTGCGCTGCCTGAGACCTTGCTTGAGAGCGTAATTCGTTTTAAAGCTGGAAAGTAAGCTCCTGTGTCTGTCTTTGTGTCGTCTACGGCGATATTAATTCTGCCGCCAAAATAGTAGTCGTTTAGAAGTTTTGCAAACTCAAGCGCTGTCATATAACTGCTTGAAGGCGAAGCCATGTTTTTATCAAAAAATTCTTTAAGTTCGTTTCCGCTAAAAGAGGCCAGCGACAAGCCGACCACAAGGCACAGAGCTAAGATTGAGATAATAACTATAACCGCGATTGTCATAGCTAAATTATACTTAAAATTATTAAAAAAAGAAATAATTTTTATTAAAACATAGATTTTTAAGGCTTTTTTATTAAAATTTTGGCCAAAAGCAAAAATTCTAGAGTAGAAATTTTTGATAAAATGTTGAAATTGGGTGTAATTGTGTGTATAATTAGACGCACGAGGGCTATATGGAAAACGTAAAGAACATGATAGAAAAGTATAAGCTCATCTCAAGAGGAGAGATCGTTGGGGTCGGGGTGAGCGGAGGCGCTGACTCTATGGCGCTTCTCCACAAACTAAACTCGCTAGCTGACGACCTAGATTTTGAGGTCGTGGCGCTTCACGTTGACCACAACATAAGAGAAAACAGTGGAGATGACGCTAGGTTTGTCTTAGACTATTGTAAAGAGCATGGCATTAGGGCCTATAAGGTGAAAGTAGATGTGCCAAGGCAGGCTGAAGAAAAAGGCCTCAGCCTAGAGGCGGCCGCCAGAGAGGCTAGATATGGAGTGTTTGATGCTTTTATAAAAAAGGGAATTGTGGATAAGATTGCTGTCGCTCACCACATGGGAGACCAGGCGGAGACCATTCTCCTAAATCTCTTTAGAGGGACAGGCGTGTCTGGAGCCAAGGGCATGGAGCTCGAGCGCGACGGGATATACATTAGACCTATGCTCAACACAGAAAAAAAGGCCGTGCTTGACTATGTAAACCAATATCAAATCCCTTATGTCGAAGACGTCACAAATCAAGACAGCTCATATTCGCGAAATTTTATCCGTAACGAGGT
>CALVTI010000091.1 GCA_944361835.1 uncultured Clostridia bacterium | reverse complement strand
TAAGTTAAGACGTCATTTGAGGTATAGGCGTTGGAATAAGAGAAGACCTCTGTGGCCTCTCTTTTAAAGTCTTCATATTTTCTTTTCTTTGTGCCTTTGAAGAGCATGTGTTCTAAGAAGTGAGCCGTCGGCTCGCTATAACGCTCTCTACGCTTTCCAAAAGGAAAACATATATGTACAACGGAAAACTTAATTTTGCTCTTTTTATAAATAAGCGTTCCACCACTTTTAAAATGTTTTATCTTTATCAAATTTGCCTCCACTATTCTTTTTTAACATATTTCTTAAGCTTTCACAATTATTTTATTTAATTTTTACTTTTTCATGCTATAATCATAATATGGAAAAACTTTTTGAAAACAAAATTTTTTTAGCTCCAATGGCCGACGTCACAGACTTTGCCTTTAGAAGTATAGCTAAGGAGTTTGGGGCAGATGTGACCATCACGGAGATGGTCAGCGCAAAGGCGCTTGTATATGGCAGTCAAAAGACACTTGAACTTTTAAGAGTGGCCGAAAACGAAAGCCCTGTTGGGGCTCAGCTCTTTGGGCATGAACCAAAATTTTTTGAAGAGGCTTTAGCTAGCCCAGTTTTTGACAGGTTTGATTTTATAGACATAAACATGGGTTGTCCTGCGCCAAAGATTGTAAAAAATGGCGACGGTAGTGCTTTGATGAAAAATGTACATCTTGCGCAAGAAATAGTCAGGGCTTGTAAGAGAGCTTTCAAAAAGCCCGTTAGCGTGAAAATGAGGCTTGGGTTTGACGAAAACAATGCTGTCATGTTTGCTAAAGCTATGGAAGAGGCTGGGGCTGACGCTATAACTGTCCATGGCAGGACGAGAGAGATGATGTATTCAGGCGAGGCGGACTATGAGGCCATAGCCGAAGTAGTCAGGGCGGTCAAAATTCCTGTTATAGCAAACGGAGACGTCGTGGATAGAGATAGTCTAAATGAGATTTTGAAAACGGGCGCGAGCAGTGTGATGGTAGGCAGGGGTGCCCTTGGCAGGCCTTGGATATTTGCAGAATTAAAAAATAAAAAAATAAAAATAAATAAATTAGAAATTATTAAAAAACATATAAATTTATTAAAAAAATATTATAAAAATGAATTTTTAGCAAAATATATGAAAAAACATATTTTATGGTATTTAAAAAATGAAAAAGACTCGACTGAAATTAAGAAAAAAATAAGTTTTGCAAAAACGCTAGAGGAGACCATGGATATTTTAGAAAACTATTTTAAAAACATTTGATACAAAACAGTTAAAATGATAAAATATCTCTATAGAGGTGGTTTAGATGAAAAGAACAATAACAGATATTGATGTCACAGGCAAGAGAGTTTTGTTGAGGGTGGACTTCAATGTGCCGCTCGACGAGAATGGCAGTATTACAGATGACAGCAGAATTAGGAAAGAACTTCCTACAATAAAATATCTTTTAGCCAAGAGAGCAAAGCTCATAATCTGTTCTCACCTTGGAAGGCCTGAGGGGCAGTATAAACCAAACTTGTCTTTGCTCCCAGTAGCGCAAAGGCTAGTGGATATTCTTCCTCTTACAAAAATTAAGTTTGCGGCCGATTGTATAGGTGAAAAGACTGAGGAGGAGGCTAAAAATCTCAAAGAGGGCGAAATTTTGTTGCTTGAAAACCTCAGGTTTCATGCTGAGGAAGAAAAAAATGACCCCATCTTTGCTCAAAAGCTTGCTTCGCTAGCTGAAATTTATGTAGATGACGCCTTTGGAACTGCGCATAGAAAGCACGCCTCTGTCTATGGAGTGGCAAAGCTTCTTCCAAACGCAGTGGGGCTTTTAATGGGAAAGGAGATAAACACAATTTTAGGTGCACTCGAAAATCCTGAGAGGCCATTTACGGCAATTTTGGGGGGCTCTAAAGTAAGTGATAAGATTTATGTCGTAATGAATATGCTAAACAAGGTGGACAATCTCCTCATTGGTGGAGGAATGGCCTACACTTTTTTAAAGGCCCTTGGCTACAATGTGGGCAAGTCGCTTGTTGACGACACCAAAGTTGAGCTTGCTCGAAACATATTGGCAGAGGCTGAGAAAAAGTATGTAAATGTGATTTTACCAATAGACCATATTTGTGCGGAGTCGCTGTCTCCAAACGCTAGGCCAAAGAAAGTTAGGGGAGTAAATATCCCAGATTCACTCATGGCGCTAGATATAGGCCCCAAGACGACAAAACTTTTTGCAAAGACTATAAAAAAATCGGCAAGCGTAATATGGAATGGCCCAATGGGGGTATTTGAGTTTAACAAGTTCTCTAAAGGGACTGAAAAGGTGGCTAAAGCAGTGGCAAAAGTCAATGGAAAGACTATAGTGGGCGGTGGCGACAGCATAGCAGCAATAAGGAAGCTTGGCCTTGAAGATAGTGTTACCCACATTTCCACTGGCGGTGGGGCTAGCTTAAAACTGCTTGAGGGCGAAGTTTTGCCTGGTGTGGAGGTTATTGAAAATATATGAAAAAACTCATTATCGCAAATTTTAAAATGAATAAGACGTCTCAAGAGACCAGAGTCTATTTAAACGAACTGCTTCCGCTTATCGACAATGCGGACAAAGACGTCGCTATATGCGTGCCTTTTACAAGCATAGCTATGGGAAAGAAATGTTTGAAAGAGACTCCTATTCTGCTTGGAGCGCAAAACGTTTCTAGCGAAGAGAGCGGAGCCTTTACAGGCGAAGTGAGCGCTAGAATGCTCAAAGAGGCGGGTTGCAAAGTTGTGCTTGTCGGCCACAGCGAAAGGCGAAAAAACTTTAAAGAGACTGACCAGCAGATAAATCTAAAAATAAAACAGCTTCTAAACAACAATCTTTCTCCCATTCTCTGCATTGGCGAAACCAAGCTTCAAAGAGACACAGACAGGACTGTTGAGGTAATAAAAAAACAGATTGAGACCTGTCTAAGCGGGCTTTATGAAAATGAGCTAAAAAATATGGTCATAGCTTATGAGCCTATTTGGGCTATAGGCACAGGAAAAATTGCTACAAAAAAACAAATTAGCGATGCAATTAAATTAATTAGAAAAGAAATTTCAAATTATTTTTCAGAAAAAGTATCCAAAGAAATTAGAGTAGTTTATGGCGGAAGTATAAAACCTGAAAATGCGCGCGAACTTCTTTCAATCAAAGGCCTAGACGGACTTTTGGTAGGCGGGGCTAGCCTTGGAGCGAAAACTTTTAGCCAAATAGTAAATGCTTAAAAAATAATTAAAAAAACCAATTAAAATTAATTTTTTAATTGATTTTTTCTTTATTTATTCATAATATTTTGTCTCACAGCTAAAGCTTAGGGTGTTTGTGTCTATGTTTATGATATTTACACTTCTAGGGATTCTTCCATATCCAGAATATCCGCTTGACGAACACGATTTAAAATAAATATTTTCTAATGTGCCCCAAAAATTGTTGTTGTGGTCGTGAGAACTAAAGACTGCTCTTGTGCTGCCAAGCGAGAGCATTTTTTCAAAGAGCTCGCCTTGGCTAGAGACAATGCTTACGCTCTCATAAACTTCGCCTTCGTATTCTCCGCTCTCGTATATGTCTTTGAGCTGGGTCATAGGCACATGGGTAAAAACCATGTTTGGGACTTGGGTTTGGGCTAAAGCGTTTATGCTCTCGATAGACCATTCATACCAGTCTATTTGAGAGACCTCAATTTTTTTCGCGCCTGAGTCTATAAAGGTCAAAGAGTAAATTATGTTGCCGTCCTTTGTGAGTGTAATATTGTAATTTGTGTCGCCTG
>CALVTI010000090.1 GCA_944361835.1 uncultured Clostridia bacterium | reverse complement strand
GTTATGACATCACCAGATTCTTTACAACCAAAACAATGATAGTAGCCTTCATATTCATTTATGCAAAAAGAGGGCGTCTTTTCGTGATGAAAAGGACAACACGCCCAATAGCTTTTTCCCTTCTTTTCTAGGCGAAGGTATTTTGAAAGAACAGACACAATATCATTCTTAGCCTTGAGCTGTTCTAAAAAACTTTCGCTATATCCTTTGTTTTGCATTCATAACCACTTTCTTTTTAAAATTGCGCTACAATGACTTATTCGACAGGTTGTCCTTTAGTTCCTACCAAAAAAACAAAATTTTTTAAAAAAATAAAAACATGCTACAACATGCCTTAAAAATAAAAATCTTTGCCCCCCCAAAATACTTTTATTTTTTCAATTTTTAATAATTGTTTTGCCCTCCACAGTAAGTCATTTTTTATATTTTATATTTTTAATAATTTCAATTTATTTTTCAATAATTTCGCAAAAACACACCAAAATTTAAAAATTTTATTAAAAATAATTAATTTTTGAAAAAATAATGCCTTAAATAATTATTTTCTTTAAATAATAAAATTCAGTCATATTTATTTTTTGAAAAAATTTAAATAAAAAAACCGCACCTCCGTGCGGTTTTTTAGTTTGGGTCTTCAGTATTCTCTTCTTCGTTATCTGTTTTTATCTCTTCTTTCTTTTTCTCAGGAAGCACTACACCAAGCACTACCAAAACTCCGCAGACACCCATTATTATATCATTTACAAGGTCGGCTGAAAATGTAAAGCCAAAAGCCTTGCCGAGCGTCTGGAGAAGCAGTATGACAGCGGCAGAGAGCGTCGTCCAGAAGTTTACAGTTTTTATTCTATCTTTAAACTTCATTTCTTCTCACCTTTTTTAGCAAGAACTAGTTTTACGTCGCTCACTTTTTTGTCCACCGAGCTCACTCCTTTTTCTAGAGCTTTGGCTGAAATTTTGACTTCTTCAATATCATCTAGGTGCTTTGCGAGCTTTTCTATAGTGTTTTGATATTTCTTTTCGCGACTGTAACTATCCCTGAGTTGATAGAAAAAGAGAAAGACAAATAGTGCAGCAAAAATGCCATTACTGATGGCAAGTTTTAAGATTTCTTCCACTAGTTTGTCCTAAAGTCCATCTGTTGTTTTAAAATATTGTAATATGTACCCAGTTGTGACCTGTAGTAGTCAGCCTCTTCATTCAATATCCTTTGAGCCTCAGCTTTTGTTAGGTTTGAAAGATAAGAGTAGGCTATGTTGTATTTCTCACTTTGCATGAGCCTGTTTATTGTGGCTATGCCTTCGTTTTGAACTATCTCTTGATAGTCTTGGTTTCTCTCGTAAGCCTCTTGTTCTCTTTCTGCGTTGTACTCAGCTTCTTTTTGAGCTATTTCGTTGTTGTATTTCAAAACTTCAGCTTCTTTTTCTTCAATTTCTTTATTTATTGAAGCAATTTTGTCATTTAGCTTAGTAGCATAAGAAAGATCAAAGACGTCAAGAGCACTCTGTTTTTGTCTTTCAAGAAGATTTTTCTCCTCTTCAAGTTTTTCAAAAGTTTGAGCATATTCAGTGTTGAGCCTTGAATACTCGTCAAGCATTTTGTTGTTAAACGCATCTCTAATATTTACGATGATAGAGCTTCTAGCCAAGCCTCTTTTGATAGCGTCGTTGTCAGCGTCTGTCTTAGCGTTTTCATAAAGGGCTGTGACTTCGGCTTTTTGGTTTTGAAGATTGGTAGCCGCTGACTGAGCCTTTTCCTCGTTTGCTCTCATGCCTTCAGTGTATTCATTTTCGATAGAGTTTTTGTTAGTATTAGCGTAGTCACTAAGGCTATTTTTGGCTTGAGTTTCCACTTCTTCCTGAGTCGGCCTTGTATACTCCATTCTGTCTAAAGTGATCCTGTCTGCTGTAACTGGAGAATAGCGCTGGTCGACCTCGCTAAATCTATCTGTGAGAGACTTTGTCGCTTCCTCAAACTTTTTTGATTCTTCGTCAGAAAATTTGTATTCGTACATTTATTTTCTCCTTTATTTCTTAAAAGTATGATTTCTGGGCATAAATCATACAGTTTTTTGCGTCTAATTAGATCTGTAAAGCTTTTTATGGCTTTTTCGTCGAATTTCATGAGGTAATACCTAAAACAATTTCTGGTGCAGAAATTTCAGCATCTGCGCCATTTGTGATAAAGGAAATCTCTACGAGTTCTCCCTTTACATTAGTTTTTACTCTCTGCGTGACCTCGCTGCCTTTGACTGCATAGGTCTTCTCTTCGGCGTCAGTCCTAATTTTTATATTACAATCATATTTAGATTTTAAAACAACTTCTCTAATTTGTTTTGTCTTATTTGGATAACCAAGATTTGAATATGGGCTGATCCAAACTTTTGGCAGAGCAGTTCCAAAGACTTTACCGTCATTTGTGAGTTCGCCTATTTTGGTCTTATGCTCGCCATTAAAACAAGCTATGAGTCTAGAAATTTCTCCCTCTTCTAGAGAGATCATATTTTTGATGTCTACGCCTCGCGTCAGGCTCACCTCGCCAGTCTTCAAGTCGTACTCTATGAGCGTATTGTTTACATACCCTCCAGAGTAGGCCTCGCAACCTATACTTTCGCCATCGTCGTAATTAAGTTTGCAAGCAAGGTAGTATTTGCCGTTATAGAAGAGGCCTCTTGCGTTTTCGTTATCGACGTCTTCAAAGAGTGTCTCTATGCCTAAGACGAGTTTTGTGGTAGACGAGCCGTCAAAGACATGAACGCCATCTTTGGCCAAAAACATGACTCGGTCTCCACATGGAGTCACCGTGCCACCATAAATTTTGACAGAGGACACAAACAGCTGAGACACGCTAAACTCTTCTTGAGCGCCGTAGGCTGAAACTCTGGCTACGCCATAGTCTCTAAAGACATAGACATAGTCATTAAATGAAATCACGCTACACATACTGCCTCTTTCGTCTATCATTTGTATAAAGCCTGCGTCGTCAAGAGTGTAGTCCCAACAGGTCGGGTCTAAGTTTGCGCTAAACACAAGCTCAATCCTCTCACCTTCTGTTATTGCAAACAACCTCTCATAGTGAAGACACATCGAAACAAGTTTTGGTGCGTCTTCAAAGTGCTGTATGGTCGCCTGCTGGTCTAAGACATACATGCCGTCTGTAGCCGAACACAAAATGAGTTTGTCTTGCCCGTTTAGCCTATAGTTTATGCCTACTGGCACACTTGTGAAGGTCACATTTGGAACAAGGTTTGAGTTTTCAAACATTCCAGTCACATACCAAAAACATACCTGGCCTGTACTTATTGTATAAAGGATAAGGTGATTTCTTTTGTTTTGAGTCTGGTTGTAGTACCTATAGTGCCAAAGATTTGTGATACCTTCATTTGTGTATTCTTGCATAACTCTATAGTCAGTTTCGGCATATTCTGGATACTCCCAAGGAAGCGTGAGCGATCTAAAGCCATGCCCTGTCTTTAAGGCGCCATTTTTAGAAGCGTAATTAAAAACAAGCTTTGCCTGTTTGTGTGGAAGAAGATTTTCATCTACTTCTGTGTTCATTCCCGAGGCAAAGCTTGTGTATGACAATTTAAATCTCTTAACATCTTTTAGCAAAACTTCATTTCGGTAGAACACTAAATCCACCTCCTCGCAGGAAGCCTGATTTCACTCTTTTTAAAGACAGCTAGTTTTAAGCCATCTTTAAACCTGCTCTCCCAAACTGAGGCATCTTCAAATAGTCCGCTGACGAGCGAGAACTCTCTAGCTATGCCGTAGGCTATCACTCTCGACGGAACTCTTCCTCCAAAAGTTATGGCCGTGTCAGTATAGGTCTGCTCGGCAGGAATATACTCGTAAGTTAGAAGCCCTGTATCTAGCTCAGACCTCAGGCTATCACCAAAAAGTTCAAACTTCACAGCTTTGCCATTTGGTTTTGTGAGTTTTACTATCTTGCAAATATCGTTTGAGAGACTGGCTAGCGAAAACTCTCCGTCTGTGAAATTTACTTCTTCTTCAGCCCTTAGAGGACAGTAGTCACTGGCTATCTCTGCAATCACTAGGTTGTAACACTTTTTCAAAATCTCTATCTCACTAGCTTCTGTCTCTGGAGCTTCCGTTGTGGTGAATGGAGAATATGAGCATAGGTCTTGCCTGTCTACAAACATCGCAGCAAGCTCTAAAATATCTTTTACCAACATAATTATCTCCTTTAAAAATTTTTTAGACTTTGCTCTAAAACTCTTTTTTGCTCACGCTTTATAAGCTTGTCGTTTTCTCTCTCCATCTCGTCAAAGAGCTCTTTGGCATTAGAGATTTGAGTTTTGAAAACATAGTCTACAGTGCGTGAGTCAAGCTCATCAAAAGGAAGAGTCAGGCAGTAAGTGTCTGGCTCTTGACCTTTATAATGAACTTCATATTTTTGCTTCTGGGTGTCGTAGACGATAAAATAATTCGACTCTATTTCTTTAATTCTATCACTGACAAAAAAGGTGTCATTCTCAATCGTTATTTTCATCGTCATTTCCCCCTTATTCTATTTAAGCTCCAGTTGAGACGCCTTCAATAGCTGTTATGATGTCTTCAAATGGGCTAGAGATAGTTCCGCTAATATTAGATATTTTAGCTTGGCCATTTGGTCTGTCGCAGATGAGGTCAGCGTATTTAACAAGTGTAGCCGAATATGTAGGATAGCCTGCATTTTGCTTAATAACTTTTCCATCATCTCCTTCAAGCCACTGCCAGTCACAAAGTTGGTGAAGAGTAAAGTCTTTAGTATTTAGAAGATACATTGTAGAGTCTTCAACAAATCTGTCAGCGACTACAGGTATGCCATTAAACGTCATAGTCTTATAGCCACCAGCCAGCTCTGTCATGTCCACATTCTTCTTAAATTGTGTCAAATACTCTTGATAAGCTCTTCTTACCTTTGGAGAGCAAGAGATGAAGTTTACTTCGCTTCCGCTTGCCGCCTCCAAGAAATCGATAGCGTCCTGAATAAGAAGGTCGCTAATCTCAGTAGCAGTTGAGCTAGAGTATGGCGAAAGCCATTTGTGAGTTGAGCGGTCAAGGCCGTAGAGGCTGCCCGTCCCAAATATTGCTTCGAGCCCAGTGATTTCAAAATCTTTAGAATTTTGAACATAGAGCTTTGCGCCCTGAGGAATAGTGGTCGAGAACGAACTTTCGAAGTTTAAATAAACTCTCTTGTTTGTTCTGTCTACATAAGTCACTCTGTATCCGCAAGCTCCATCAATTTTGGAGTCACCATTATAGATGTCTACCACGAGGCCTTCAATGAGCCCTTTTACTGTGTCGCACTCTAAATAGCCGTTTGAGCTTGAGTAAGCCGCACTAGTTGTGGCCAAAAGCCCAGAGCCATCTCCATAGAGCATTCTTCCAAGATTGAAGCTAGAAGCCTTGATAAGGCCTTCCATTTCATCATTCAAAAGGTTTACGAAAGCACCTGCATTGTTTGCCGAAGCTCTCATAGCCTTGTCTGAAATCTCAATCTTACCGTACAAGTTTTTAAGGCTTGTAACAAACTGAACATAGTTGTTTCCAGCTGCCTTTGGAAGGGCATCTGTCTCAGCGCCTGCACCAATACCGCCATTAATGCCATATGGAGCAAGCTTTATGATTTCTTTACCCCAAACATCTTGAGAAGACTGTTTTATTTGCCCAAGAAGAGGGTTTGCGTTTATGTTGAGTTGGTTTGCAACAACTCCAAGATACACGCTTTTTAACGCTTCATTAGCGCTTGAAATTGATACCATTTTTTTCTCCTTTTAAAACATAGTTTTCAAAATTTCTTTTGCTTCGCTAAGTGTCTTTGGCGAGGAAGGCTGTTTGGCCGAAACATTCTTCCCGTTTCCGCCAATGACAGGCGGAGCACCGCTAAGCCCTGCAACGATTTTTTCCAGCAGTCGGGTTTTGAGAGTTTCGTCTTCAAGCACTGCCCTCTCTATAAAGCTCTTGTCTGCTAAAAAATCTTGCGGACTCCTAAAGTTTTCACTAGCCACCTTTGCCCAAGCTAGCTCTAGTGCATCAGGGCGACGGTTTATGCTCTCATCGCTAAAGATGAGATTTGCTATCTCTCGTGAAAACTGTTTTGCCTTGTCGTGCTTTTCAAAAAAGTCAGCCACGGCGTTGTTCCAATTTTCGTTTTCAAAAACTCGAGCGCCACTCTCATACTTTTTTTCAAACTCGCTCAGCTTTTGACACTTCTTAGTAAACTCAGCCTGCAAATTGTTATAGGCCTCAAGCAAACTTTCAGCGTCTTTAAATTTACCTAGGGAGCTACCCTGAGGCGATTGAAGAGCACCCATGTCTACATTCTCTTGTGCATCAACGCTTTCAGGGAGTTGTTCCCCAATATCCTTTTCTTCCATATCCTTACTCCGTCTCCGTTTCTAAATTCAAAATTTTCTTATGCTCTCTTATATGCTCAAGCAGCTTCTCTTCAAGCTCAGGATTATTCTTTACAGCCCTCTCAAACTCTCCGCCTAGCATGAAGGAGATATGCTCATTGACATGCAAGTTGTGGTCATCTATCTCGCTGACTTTGAGCTCTTTGCCCTCAAGAAGCTCACGGTTTTCCTTGCTGGCTTTCTTCATGTGGAGCTCATTTAAGTCTTGGGCGTTTTCCCAAATTCCAAAGCCTAAAAGGTCGAGAGCTTTTACTCTCATTCTGTTTGAGAGCTTACCGTTTTCGTCTTGAAGCAAGCCTGCATTTAAAAGCTCAAAGACCATGCTTCGTCTTTGAGCTACTGTTTCGTTTATTTCGTTTTCAGTCTCGAAAACTATGTCTGTCGAGGTTATGTCTCCCGAACTAAAGTAGAAGACTTCAAGGTCTCCGTTGTCACCCACAATTTTCATGAGTTTTGGAAGCGTCGCAAACTGTTTATACAATCTTAAAATATGTTGGGCTAAGGTCTTTATAGCTTCTCTTATCCTCTCTGCCGTTACAGAAATTCTTGTCTCATCCTGCTCCATCAAAAGTTGAAGTGCCGTTCCTGAGAGGTTTGTTGAGCTATCTTTTAAGCTGTCACTTGTCCCGCTTATGAGCATAAACTCATTTAAGAGCTTTTCTTCTTCATAAGCAAAGTCTAGCGGGACGCTTCCTGCGCTCATATACCTTGGAGCACTTGAGCCTTGTCTGTAGACAAGCACCTTGCCCGGGCACAAGCCCTCTTCCTCGAGGTTGTCTGTGTCGACTGAACCGTCCTCAACTGTCAACACGCCCATAGCGAGCCTGTTTAAGAACTCGTGTTTTCTGTTTTTAATAGCGTTGTAGGACCTCTGGAGAGGAATTACTCTCTCTATTATACTGCTTCCCCAAAAAGCCCCGGCGTTGTCGATAGAAACCTGTCTAATGAAAGGAAAGCCTCTTGAGCCGTCCTCGCCATTTTTAAACGGCAGTTCGCCTACATACAAGAGCTTGTCGCCTGCGACGATAACTAGCCTGCCGTTTGGAAATTTGACGCTCGGCGCTTCATATCTTTCTATCACGACCTCATAGTTTTCTCTCGTCATTTCAATCATCTTTGAGGTATTGTAGGTATAACCTAGGCCACCATAACCTTTTGATACTCCGTCTAGAGTAAACACATTTATATCTCGCCCTTCGACATCGACTCCCCAAATGTTTTTTATTTCGTCGACATGGAAAGCCTTTGCATGAATAATGCTTCGGTTAGTATCTATATCGCTACAGTTTGAGCTCTCAGGGAAAATCTCAAACGGCGACACAGCTATGACCTCAACATCTCCCGAGCTAATATTTTTCCCACTTTTGTCCTTAGCCAAGGTGGCTCCTTTAGAGCTATTCCAAATCACTTTGTAAAAGCCTGTCCCACAAACTTCACTCCAGCGAGTGACCTCACCTATAGCCTTAGCAAGAGAGACCTTGTTGTAGATAGAGTTTACAATTTTCTTTGAAATTTTGGCCGTCTTGACGTCTCTCTCATCGCCAGAGGCTGGCACTACAGTCATTGTAGGTCTTACTCTTTGAAGTTTAGCAAGTCTCCTCTCAACAAGCGGGGCTATGTGATTAAACACCTCTCGCTCTTGCCAAAAAAACTGTTTTTGAAACTCCTCAACTTCGCCGTTGTAACCTATTCCAAAATATTGGTTTCCCATTAAAAAGTGCATGTTGAGTTGCCACTGATTTTCATAAGTTTTTCTCTCAAATTGCCTCTTTTTAAAATCTTCTGTGACCTCTTTTACAAGGTCAGCGCTTTCAAATTTTTTCATTTTTACCTCACATTTTATATAATTTTTTTGGAGAGTAAGGAGACTCTAACCCTTTTGGGACAAGACTTCTCCCCAGCTCCTCATAGACGACTTTTTTGCATTCGTCGCAGAGCGCAAGACGCTTTACGCCTTGGCTAAAATATGTAGCCTCACGGCCACACAAACACTTTTTCATATTTCCTCTTCCTCCTCTAAAAGCTTTAAGAGTCTGTTTCGCTCAGCTCTTAGCTCCTCTTCGGTCATTCTCTCAAGCTCATCTTCGTCCATGCCACCATATCTAGCTAGCAGTATCTTTATGGCCGAGATGTCAGGAGCAAAATGTTTTTTGCTTACTTTTTTCTTGTTTAGCTTCATCTCGCCATTTTCGTCGTAGGAATATTCTTCAACGACTTCACTGGCGTCATAGCCGAGCGCCCTTGAGATGAGCGCGTCTTTGATTTTCTCTTCATCAAACTCCAAATTATCTCACTCTCCTCCACTCCTTTTTTTGAATTAAAAAACTAGATAGCAATTTCGCCACCTAGTTTTCTTTGCGCTTATTATATTATGCTCACATATACTTTCTCAAGTAAGTGTGACAAAAATTTTTTTTAATACCAACCGTTTAGATATCCGTCGTTTTTAGAACGTTTTACAATGAGGACAATTACGAGAGTGATAAGGCCGGCTGCGCCTATGCCTCCAAGCGTCCACCAAAGCCAAGTGAGATCGACAGGGTCAGCCTCTATGGCTCTTACCTCAGCCTCAAGCGTAAGCGCCTCACTCGTCCTTATGGTTATGGTCGGCTCACTTTCTATACCACTAAAGTAGTTTACTATAGTGCCCTCAAGCGTCCTGCCACTGGCGTCTCTCCAACCTACAAACTCATAGCCCTCTCTCACCTCGACAGTTATGGTGACATTTCTATCTTTCATGATAGTCCTCTCCACCAAATATTCCGTCGTAGAGGAATCAAAGCTATATGACGCGTCATCTACAAGTATAGTCACACAATCTTCAGCTGGAAGAGTGCTCCTAATTTTTAAGTCTACTATATTGCTTGTAAACTTTGCTCTCAAGGTAAAGCTCGGGTCTGCGCTTTGAGAAGGCGTGCCTTGAATGTAGATGACATTGTCAAGCGCTCCCTCATTTGGCCTTTCCATAAAGAGCACTGTGATCTGCGGGCTTGTAGCCTGAACGTTTCCGCCCGTGCCGTAATACACATCGCTTTCCGCTCCGTCCTCGCTCACCCAAACCCACTTCTCAAACAAATATGAACTCGAAGAAGCGAGCGCTTCAAACCTAGCTTCTGCGCCATATGTCAAATTTGAGGTCAAGCTTTGGCTGCTTGCCGTTTG
>CALVTI010000089.1 GCA_944361835.1 uncultured Clostridia bacterium | reverse complement strand
TTATAGAGTCAAGGAGATTTGAAATTACGAGCTTTAAGCGCTCAGGGTCTTCTTTGTTTAGGACCCAAGGCATGGTGACTTCAATATATTTGTTTCCTGCGTCGAAGATGTCAAAGATGTCTATGAGTGCCTTTGTGACATCATATTCTTTCATGCTCTCCATAACGCTCTCTTTGAGCTCCAGCACGCGCTCTTCAAAGGCTGTGTCCTCTTCTTTTGCGAGAGCTCTGTCGCTGAGGGGAACGATTGAGTTAAAATATTTTTTCAGCATGGAGAAGGTTCGAGAGATGAGATTTCCGTAGTTGTTGCAGAGGTCGGTGTTTATGCGTTTTAAGAAGTTTTCTGTCGTGTAAGAGCCATCGCTTCCAAACGGAATTTCTCTACAGAGGTAATACCTCACGCTGTCTGCGCTATATCTTGGAATGAGAACTCTAGGGTCGACGACCTCTTTAGAAGCGCTATCTTTGCTCTTTGAGAGTTTGTCTCCGCCAATCAGCATCCAGCCGTGGCCAAAGATTTCTTTTGGAAGAGGGAGGTCAAGAGCCATGAGAATGGCTGGCCAGATTATGGCGTGAAATCTCACTATCTCTTTTCCCACAACATGCACGTCGGCAGGCCAAAACTTTTTGAAATTTGAGTCGTCACTAGTGCCGTAGCCGAGGGCAGAGATGTAGTTCGTGAGCGCATCTATCCACACATAGATGGTGTGTTTTGGGTCAAACGGTACTCTCACTCCCCAGTCCACTGTCGTGCGAGATACGCAGAGGTCTTGCAGGCCTGGCTTTATGAAATTGTTGACCATCTCGTTTACTCTTGAAGCAGGCTTTAGAAAATTTGGGTTTTCTTCATATAGTTTAAAGAGTTTGTCAGCAAACTCGCTGAGCTTAAAAAAGTAGCTCTCTTCTTCTTGGACAATGACCTCTCGTCCGCAGTCTGGGCATTTGCCGTCCACGAGCTGAGACTGCGTCCAGAACGACTCGCATGGCACGCAGTAGTGCCCGCTATACTTTGACTTGTATATATACCCTTTGTCATAGAGCTCTTTAAACACCTTTTGTGCGCAGGCCTCGTGCTCAGGGTCGGTCGTGCGAATAAACTTGTCGTAAGAGATGTTGAGGCTCTTCCAGAGCTCTTTTGTGTCGGCTACTATCTCGTCGAGATATTCCTTTTCGCTCTTTCCATGCTGAGAAGCCGTCTTTTGAATTTTCTGGCCGTGCTCGTCTGTGCCTGTGAGATAAAAGACGTCTCTGCCAAGTGCTCTATAAAATCTGGCTATGGCGTCGCAGACGACAGTCGTGTAGCAGTTGCCGAGCGTGAGCTTATTGCTAGGGTAGTAGATAGGGGTGGTGATATAAAATTTTCCGTTCATGGTTTTTCTCCTAAGGATAGTTTAGATTTTCTTTTTATTAAAGTCAAGCAAAGGGACTTCGAAGGCTCTGGCGAAGACCTGAGCCCGCTCAAAAGCGAGCGGAGCAAGGCTCGACAAGTCGGGCCTCGCAGGAGCGTACTAGGCGTACGTGACTGTGAGACCCGGCTTGGCAGTAAACGCAGCTCCGCGACGCTTTTGGGCGGGCGAATAAAAAAACGGCTGGCCGCACTATAAAAAGGCCCCGCCGCAATTACTGCTGTGGAATAAAAATTACATGTTTGCTCTTTTCTTGTTAAACTTCTCTACTCTACCACTTGAGTCAACAATCTTTTGTTTTCCAGTGAAAAATGGGTGGCACTTGTTGCAGATGTCCACTTTGATGGTGTCGCCCTTTACGGTCGAACCTGTCTTAAATGTATTTCCGCACGCGCAAGTAACGGTGACTTCGTGGTACTCAGGTTGGATTTCCTTATTCATACTTACCTCTCTTTATTTTAGCAGGAAATATATTAGCAAAGCGCGGGGTGTTTGTCAAGGGTTTTTAGTGTTTTTTAATAAGCATTACAATTCTAGGCAAGTTTAACAAAATATTTTTATACAATTTGCATATTTTTTCGACAAGTATTGACAATGCTAAGTTTTTATCTTAAGATAAACGCGAAGAAAAGGGGAAGGTATGAGATTAGAGCTGTATTTAAAAAAACTTGCCGAGCGCGATTTTGCGCTAAAAGTGCTTGACGATATTTATCAAAACGACGACATAAGATATTTGCCAGCCGATGTGGCCACCAGTGTGGATATGTTGACAAAACTCTTTATAGAGATCAAGAAAAATCCGTATAGATACTCTAAAGAGGCGCCTGTCTACAACGAACTTAGAAACATATATATAGACGCCTACTTTGAAGAGACAAATCAAATAAAGCGCAAACTCTACACTACTGAAGACAAGACGGCATACAAACTCAAAGAAGAGATTTTGAATGACTATAATGTCATAGAGAGGCTTGAGGTCAAAGACCTAGCGCATGGCGTGGGAAGATTTGCTAGAATTATTTTAAAGCGAGAAGAGCGTAGAGCGAGATATTTTGAAGACAGGCAAGAGCTCGATAGCATAGCTGTTGTAAAAAAACATCTTCTTGACGTCTACAACAAATACGAAAAATTAAAGGGCAGAGAGCCGATTGAGAAATTATAGAAAAAAACTCTATCAATTTGGTAGAGTTTTTTTACTTTTTTTTTAAAATATCAAAAAATTTCATAGACTTTTTTAACAAAATTTTTTAATATAAAAGCGATAAGGAGAGTTTATGTCAAAGAAAAACATTTTGATTTCAATCTTTGTGCCTGTTTTGACGGCAGGCCTTGTGCTGCTGCTCTTGTTTCTCTGCACGATGAGCGTGGTGAAACTAAACTTTGTAGACGAGAGCGGGAATGTGTTTAAAGAAAAGACTGTCGTCAGGTCTATCTACAACATGACTCTTGATGCAGAAGAGCTCGTCGGGTACAATTTTGAGAGCTGGGAAGGAGTTGAGGGCGAGAGTTTTGAGCTGGACGGCTACGGCTCTCACGAGTTTGACATTCACTACGAGACTGACGCTCTCACCATGCCTATTATTAAAATCACAACTGAAGATCACAGAGCTATCAACTCTAAAGAAGATTACACAAACTGCACCGTCTCTGTAATGAACACAGAGGAAGAATATGCTTTTAGTGACGCAGTAGCTGGCATTAGGCTGAGAGGAAACTCGACGCTACTTGGCGACAAAAAACCATACAGGATAAAGTTTGACAAGAAGCAAGGCATGCTTGGGCTCAACAACGGGAACGAATACAAAAGCTGGGTATTGCTCGCCGAGTGGTATGACTATTCGCTTTCTAGAAATAGCTTGAATTTTTACATAGGAAGCCAGCTAGATTTTTATTGCTCGGATTTTGCCTATGTGGAAATGTTCTTAAACGGCGACTACAAAGGCGTATATCTTCTTTGCGAACAACAGCAGATAAATGAGGGCAGGATAGACATAGAAGAATATGAAGAGGGCGTCACACAAGAGCTAGACACTGGCTATTTGCTTGAGAATGACTACTACTATTACGAGAGCGAAGACTACTGGATAGAAAACAATGTAGATGGCAAGGTCGAAGACGTTTATCACTGGCTCATCAAGAGCGACACGACAAAGCCTGAGCAGATGGAGTATATCCAGGCGTATATGCAGAGAGTCTATGACGCGCTCTACGGCGACGCTACTCGAGAGGAGATAGAGGCTCTGCTTGATGTAAACTCTGCTGTCGATATGACTATTCTTCAACTCATAAACTGCAATACTGACGCAAATAGTTCGTTCTATGTCTTTAAAGACGCAGGAGGCGTGCTGTTCTTTGGTGCGCCTTGGGACGGCGACATGTGTTTTGCAAATTTAAGGCATGCGACTTTCCCAGGCGGAGGAATAATCTTAAATCACCTTTTGCAAAAGCTTTATGAAAGAGAGTGGTTTTTTGAGCTAGTAAAACAAAGATGGAGCGAGCTCTCTTATCTAGAGACTGCCACACAGGAGTTTTTACAAAATATTGTGACGACATATGAAGCTGAGTTTGAGAGAAACTTTTCTATCTACAACCAGCTTGGCAGAAGCAACTTTTTTGCTCATGTGGATGAGGTTGCGACCTTCAAGAGTCAAAAAGATGCGAGCCAATATCTTCAAAACTGGCTCGCAAATAGATTTGAGTATTTAAACACTCTTTTAGCTTAATTTATTTCTTCACGACTTTGGCTTTTTCAAACTTGTTTTTTGGTTTGATTATAGCTTTGAAAAACTCGTTTATAGGGAAGATAGTGAGCCCTAGCCCGAGCACTATGAGCCACTGTTGCCAGCTGAGAGAAGTCAGGCCTATTATGGTGTGGAGCGGGGTCAGGGCGATGAGGAGCATTGAGCCTAGGCCAAACAAAAGTGTGAGCATGGCCCATTTGTTTTTAAAGATGTTTTCTTTAAAGGCCGTGTGCTTGACTCTTATCGACGTGAAGAATACAAACTGAATGAAGTTAAGTGTGTAAAAGCCCATGCTTGTGGCTATTTCTGGACTAAAGAATTTTATCCCCAGTGTATAGGCGATGAGCACGAGCTCAGCCTGAACTATTCCCGCCACGGCTATCATTCTACCCACGCCATCTGCAAAGATGGTCTTTTTGCTGTCTCGAGGCGGGGAGAGCATAATCTCCTTTTCTGCGGGCTCAAGCCCAAGCGCTATGGCTGGCACGGTGTCTGTGATGAGGTTTATAAAGAGTATTTGAACTGGCAAGAGAAAAGTCTGGTGTGGGAAGATGATTGTTGCGATAAAGAGCGAGAGGATTTCGGCAAGGTTGGCGGAGATGAGAAACTGGATAGTCTTTTGAATATTTGAGTAGATCTTTCGGCCTTCCTCGACGGCTATGACTATAGTGGCGAAGTTGTCGTCCGTGATGATGACATCGGCCACTTCTTTTGTGACGTCAGTGCCCGTTATGCCCATGCCCACGCCAATGTCGGCCGACTTGATGCTTGGCGCATCGTTTACTCCGTCGCCCGTCATGGCCACAATCTTTCCTTGCTTTTTAAAGGCTTCGACTATGCGGACTTTGTTTTCTGGTGAGACTCTGGCAAAGACTGAGATGTTGGGGAGCGCGGCTAAAAAGCGCTTTTCGGAGAGCTCGTCTAGCTGGGCGCCCGTCATGACCTGACTAAAGTCTTCGGCTATGCCTATCTCTTTGGCTATCGCAAAGGCTGTGTCAGCGTGGTCGCCTGTTATCATAACAGCTCTCACGCCAGCGCCTTTACACTTTTTGACAGCTTCTTTGACCTCGCGCCTTGGCGGGTCAATCATTCCCACTAGCCCTACGAAGATGAGGTCGCTTTCTGTGAGAGTATCTTCTTTAAAGACGGCGCTCGCAATAGGCTTGTAGGCGCACGCCAGAACTCTCAGCGCCTTGCTTCCCATCTCTTTGTTGGCGCTAATAATATCTCGTCTTCTGTCAGTCGTTAGGTCGCAGACTTCGCCGTTTATGAGCACTTTGGTGCAAATTTTGAGTATCATGTCGACGGCGCCTTTAGTCAGCATGAAGTTCCCTGGCGGAGCTGTTATGCCGACCGAGTGCATCTTCCTCACGGAGTCGAAAGGTATTTCGGCCTTTAGAGGGAACTCGGCGTCGAGCTTGTTTTTCTCAAGCCCGCACTTGTGGGCATACTCCGTGAGCGCTGTCTCGGTCGGGTCGCCTATGTATTTGCCCTTTGAATATTTTGAGGTGTTGCAGAGTGCCATGATTTTGTTTAGAAACATAAACTCTTCGCTAGCCATATTTTTTCTTGCCGTCTCGTCAAGCTTGCCATTGTAGTAGAGGGCTTTGACGGTCATGACATTTTGAGTCAGCGTTCCGGTTTTGTCCGAACAGATGACCTCACAGCTCCCGAGCGTCTCAACGGCATGAAGGCGTTTAACTATGGCCTTGCGCTTTGCCAGCCTAGCTACGCCAAGGCTCATAATGATAGTTATGACAGCTGGCAAGCTTTCGGGAATAGCGGCCACTGCTATGGCGACAGCCGTGAGGAAAGCCTCAAGTATTTCGCCTGGGCGAGCTATTATCTCCAAAACAAAAGTCACGCTGGCCACGATAAGTACAATAATGGTCAAGATTTTGCCGACTTGTTTTATGCTTCTTTGAAGAGGAGTCTCTTGCTTTTCAGCCGTCTCCAGCATCTTTGCTATCTTGCCTAGCTCGGTCTCAATCCCCGTTGCGACTACGACGGCCAGACCTCTGCCGTTTACAACAACGCTTCCGCTAAAAGCCATGTTTTTTCTATCGGCGAGAGGAGTTGTGGCCGAGGGAAGAAAAGAGGCGTCTTTTTTAACTGGGTGGCTTTCGCCCGTGAGCGAAGACTCATCGCACTTCATCATATATGACTCGAGCAGCCGCACGTCGGCTGGCACAATATCCCCAGCCTCCAAAATGACAATATCGCCGACCACAAGCTCTTTTGAAGACACCTTCACAGCTTCGCCGTCACGTATAACCTTGGCTTCGGGTTGGGTCATGTTTTTGAGCGCGTCCATGGCCTTTTCGGCCTTGTTTTCTTGGATAAACCCAATTATGGCGTTTAGAAGCACTATGGCGAGGATAATAAAGCCGTCCACAAGCTCGCTGTAAGTGCCCTCAATAATAGCCACGGTTATTGAAATGGCTGAGGCTACGAGCAAGATAAGAATCATTATGTCTTTAAACTGCGCAAGAAATCTCACAAACTTATTTTGCTTCTTCTGCGCTGGCAGGGCGTTTGGGCCGAGCTTTGAAAGGCGTTTTTGAGCCTCATCACTTTTAAGACCAACCTTTGAGGTTTTAAAAGTAGTGAGGCACTCGTCTATCGTCTTTAGATAGTATTGTTTTTCCATAATAAATATTATATTAAACCTGGGCTTAAATAACAACTTAAATTTTGTGCTTTATTATCCAGTCTAAAATTTCTTCATATTTAAAATCGCCACTAGCTGTCTTTAGTCCAAGCTCTACGAGCTCATTATCATCGTAGCTTAAATGTATGCCATTTATTTCTAAGAATGAAAGCATAACTAAAAGTCCTATTCTTTTATTCCCGTCTACAAATGCGTGATTAGAAATGAGAGCATAGCCAAGGCGCGCTCCCTTTTCTTCTTTAGTGGGATATAGTTCTTTCCCGTCAAAAGTTTGGAAGGCCCCTTCCAAGGCAGAATCTAGCAAGTTTAAGTCTCTTAAGCCAGCCGTTCCGCCTGATGACTCAATTACAAGCTTTTGCAATAAAAGAACTTTGTCTATATCAAACTTTATCATTGGCCCAAAACCTCAAAAGCGTGCTTATGTTCTCTAAGAATGCGCTTTGCAACAACTTCTACTTTTTCATCATCTGACAGGTTTAGAAAATTTTGACTGTTCAAATCTATAATCAAATATCTAGGCTTGTTGTTTTTTAGTACAACAACTGACCCACTTTTGTCCACCTTGCTTGCCACTTTGGAAAAATTTTGATTAGCTTCGCTGATAGAAACCATGTAGTTAGTGTTTAATAGCATATAATACCTCCTAGAATATATTATACAAATTTTAGGATAAAAATCAATACATTACAGGGCAAATCAAAAAGTTTTTCTGCGAAGAGCCTTCGAAGCCTTTCCCGCCCACCCACCCCTATATAAAGGGGCGTTGCCCCTTTAAAACCCCCACTGCGTGGAGCTTTTTCTTTTGCCCGTCTTTGTGAGCCTTCGAAGCCCATTCTCTCGTGTCATTGCGAGCGTGAGCGTCGCAATCTCCTCTGGCGCATGCTTAAAAATCGCCTAGTTTTGATAGGTAGTTAGCTAGAAAAAGAAAGCCCGTCTCTGGGGCCAGCCCGTCAGGAAGGAGATTACGACGTCGGCTACCGCTCCTCGTAATGACACTAGGGCAGGGCTCTGGGAAGAAAAGAAAAAAGAAGAGTGAAAAGTGAAAAAAATAAAAAAAGTAGTGCAAATCGCTTGCAAAATGTCGGCCGGGGGGGGGGTACACTTATAACGAAAATTCTTCGAATATCTGTACTTTTAGTACTACTCGAGATTTTTGGAGAATTTTTAGTTAAACTTAAAAAGAAAGGAGAATTATGAAAAAGAAATTCAAACTATTCACTACGATAGCTGCGCTTAGTTTATCTCTCGGCCTTATGGTCTTTGGGATATGGGCAGCGGCGAGCGTCAATGTTACTATCAGCTCAAATGTGAGCTATACAGCTGAGGGCGTGGCTTTTAACCTCTACGGCAAGAGCGAAGCTCTGGCCTCTCAGCCTACTGGAACAATCACAGCTCTTACTGAGGAGACAGCTGACCGGACCCTCACAGTAGATGTGACTAACGCTGGTTCAGGCAATATGACTCTACCAGACAGAGACTTTTCTACCACGAATACTTGGGTAGTCTACACCTTTACTATTGAGAACATAGGCTCAAACCCAATAGGCGAAATCACAGTAGACGCTACTTGCTCTCACTCAAACATATCCCTCACCCAAGACGACACCTCCAGCCTTAGCATAACCCAAGGCGCCACAGCCTCTTTTAGAGTCTACCTTCACCTCACAAATGAAAACCAGACCATTTCAAGCCAGCCGGTTGAGATAGAGATTAGCCTCGCTGAGGCTGTAACCTATCGCTTGACTTGCAATAAGTTGCTTGAGAGCTATTATACTGAAGAAGACGAGGCGATGGGAGCTCCAACAATTACAATAAATTATACAATTAATAGCAGAGCGGCAGGAAAAACAGCATATGTCATGCCAGGAGATGTAATTTCGTATTCAATAAATTATAGCGCGCCGGAGGGTATAGGAGAAAACACCGCGACAATCACAAGATATAACTCTAGCGGAGTTAGTCAAGGGGTCTTGGCTCAAGAGGAAGGAACTTGGAGAGGCGTATCA
>CALVTI010000088.1 GCA_944361835.1 uncultured Clostridia bacterium | reverse complement strand
AGGCAGGAGTGTACATTGGCGTACATGACTGTCTTCGGTCGCTTCGCAGACATAGCGAAGCTTTTCAGCGGGCGAAAAAAAAGACGGCTCAAAAGCGAGCGGAGCAAGGCTCGACAAGTCGGGTCTCACAGGAGCGTACATTGACGTACATGACTGTCTTCGGTCGCTTCGCAAAAACGCAGCATAGCGAAGCTTTTCAGCGGGCGAAAAAAAAGACGGCTCAAAAGCGAGAGAGACAAGGCTCGGCGGGTCGGGCTCCGCAGGAGTGTACATTGACGTACATGACTGTGGAGACCGGCCCGACAGAAACGCAGTATCTCGAAGCTTTTCAGCCGTCTATCGGCTAGAAATCGTTCGCACAAGTGCCACAAAAAACATAATAAACCCGACTGGCGGGACTATGAAACAGAGGATTATGGCGGCTACCCAGAGCCCGCCAACGCCTGAGCTTGAGTTTGAACTTGAAGAACTAGAGCTTTTAAAGGTCTGCTTGGTCTCCTCAAGCCCCTCTTTGATTTCACTAGCTATTTGGCTTATGCCTTCAGCGAAGCTATCAGTCTCCTGAGACTCTTCTTTATAGTCCTCAAACCTAGTCCCACAATATTCGCACACTTCGGCATCCTTTTTTATACCTGCACCGCAAGCTGGGCATTTACTAATCTTCTTCATACTCCCTCTTTTGTATATACATTATTTTTCACTCTTTTTTATCTATTTTTATTGACACATCCTCAAGCTGTTTTTGGGTCACTTCGTTTGGTGCGTTCATGAGGAGGTCTTGAGCGTTTTTGTTAAATGGGAAAGCTATCACGTCTCTTATAATATTTGTCTCGACTATAAACATCAAGACTCTGTCAAAGCCAAACGCTGCTCCCGCGTGAGGCGGAGCGCCATACCCAAAGGCATTGAAGAGCGCAGGAAATTTGTTTTCCACCACACTCTTGTCATAGCCAGCCATCTCAAAGGCCTTGACCATGATCTCTGGGTCATGATTTCTCACAGCTCCGCTCGCTAGTTCACAGCCGTTTAAAACGACGTCAAACTGGTAAGCCACGATGCTGAGAGGCTGGCTCTCAACGAGCGCTTTCATGCCACCCTGAGGCATGGAAAAAGGATTGTGAGAAAACTCAATCTTCTTCTCCTCTTCGTTGTACTCAAAAAATGGAAAGTCTACGATAAAGCAAAAGTGAAGCTTGTTTTCGTCTATGAGCCCTAGCCTAGAACCTAGCTCATTTCGCAAAATGCCCGCAAGCTTGGTCGCCCTTGAAGGCTCGTCAGCTAAGAGGAAGAGGCTCTCGCCCACATGGCTTAGCTTCTCAAGCTCGCGCTTTTCGTCCTCGCTCAAAAATTTTACAATCGAGCCGTTTAGGCCACCCTCTTCGTGCTTGAGATAGGCAAGGCCCTTGCCCTCATTGTCAGTAATAAACTTTGTAAGGTCATCATAAAATCTTCTTGGCTTGTCACTTGCGTTTGCTACAATGAGCTTGACGGTCTTGCCTTTAAAGGCGTTAAAGGCTGTCTTTTCAAAAACTTTTGAAAGGTCGTGCACTATGAGCGGATTTCTAAGGTCAGGCTTGTCAGTGCAATATCTTTCCATGGCGTCTTTAAACTTTATCCTCTCGAAAGGAGGCTTTGTCACTTCTTTTTTCGTAAACTTTACCATGGTCTCATACAAGACTTCTTCCAAAACTGCCATAACTTCATCTTGCGAGACAAAGCTCATCTCCATGTCCATCTGGTAAAACTCGCCTGGGCTTCTGTCTGCCCTCGCGTCTTCGTCTCTAAAACAAGGAGCTATTTGAAAATATTTGTCAAACCCGCTGACCATGAGGAGCTGTTTGAACTGCTGCGGCGATTGCGGGAGCGCATAAAACTTGCCTGGGTTTAGCCTGCTTGGCACCAAAAAGTCTCTTGCGCCCTCAGGCGAAGAAGACGTGAGTATTGGTGTCTGCACCTCACAAAAGCCGAGCTCATGCATCTTGTTTCTAACAAAGTGTAAAAGCTCAGACCTTAGGACTATATTTTTATGCACAGCGCTGTTTCTAAGGTCTAGATATCTATATTTTAGCCTGAGCTCCTCTTTGGTGTTTGGAGCGTCGGCTATCTCAAAAGGCAAAACATTTTTGCTCTTGCCCAAAATCTTGAGCGCTCTAGCAACTACCTCGATTTCGCCCGTCTCCATATTTGCGTTTTTGCTCTCTCGTTCTACGACCTCGCCGTCTATCATGACGACGCTCTCTTTGTTTACGCCCTCTAAGAGCGCCTTGTCTCTAAATAGCGCCTGAGTCACTCCATAGTGGTCTCTAAGCGTAACAAAAGTTATGCCGCCCAGCTCTCTAATCGAGTTTACCCAGCCGGCCAGCCTTACCTCTTGCCCCACGTTTTGCATTCTAAGTTCTCCGCAGTTATGCGTCCTGTATTTCTCCATGTCTTATCCTCTCAAAGATTTTATCACCAGCCACAACAAAATCAAAACAAAAATAAACAAGAAAGGTGATTTCTTGTTTACTAAAGGTTCTTTTTATCTTGACATTGACTTTGCTTTTGGAAGCACATTACTCTCAATTATGGCAAGGTTTATATAAAAATTTCTAAATCTTTCCTTTTCGTCCTGCTCCGACACCTCGGTCGAGATGTTTGTCGCAAGCTTGTTGCCTTTGATTATCACATCTTTCATACAGCCAAGACAAACGGCGAAAGATGTGTTTAGCTCGTCTAATGTAAGCCCTTTAGAAGCCACAATATCATATGGCGGAATTTGCATGGCCTGCCTCAAATTTCTAGCAAAGTTTCTCAAATCTCTAACGAGCCTTGGAAAGTCGCTCCACCTTTGGTCCAAGCTCTTTGGCGCATAAAAGTCGTTTGAAATCTTTTGAAGTTCTACCAAGTGCTCGTTTGCTTCTTCTACTGTTAAATAACGCATACATGCCTCCCTACTGACTTCAGTATACCACGCAGCTATAAGCTTTTCAAGCCCTAATTTTCTGCTTTTTCCAGGCCTCTCTTACGCTCGGACCTCTTCTCACACGCCAAAACTATGAAGTAAGTGACAATCCCCATAACAAGGCTGAGCGCCTTGCCTATATACGACGACGCGAGTATCATGCCAAAATTTAAAAGCTCGCCGTCAAAGAGGAAGACTGCACCGTAGTAGAGAAAAGAATTTATCACGCTGACAAGCACTACGCCAAGGGCTATAATCAGCGCGCCGTTTAGCTTTCCTTTTAGCTTTTCAGCAATGAAGAGCGCAAGATAGACGGCAAGAAGCGTGCTGACAGCGCTTACGACAAATGAAACTAGTCCCCACACAACGCCTCTCACAATCCCCTCGACAGCCCAAGACGCCAAAAACTGAATTATGGCCGTAAACAAGATTGAGGCCACAGAGGTATAGGTCAGCGCAAGCGCCTCTTTTTTAGAATATTTTATAGCCACAAACATAATGCAAAAGATAAAGAGCGTGTAGATGACTGAGTCTAGCCCAAACACAAACTCCCCCACTGCTATTGGATAAGCTCCAATATGATATATGTTTGACGAAACAGCTCCGCCTATAGCTAGCACAAAAATTGCGTCTTTTTTAAAATATTTATACCCAAAGAAAAATGCCACATAGCATACGAGCGCAAGCGCGACTAAAAATAGGAACTCCATGTCATATATATACCATATATGTAAAAAAACTAAAAGTTTTGAGAGCAGAATTTAAAAATTTGTTGACAAGTCATTATCAAAGTGGTATATTAAGACAGTCTATGCGGGCGTGGCGGAATGGCAGACGCGCTTGTTTAAGGGGCAAGTGGGAAACCGTATGGGTTCAAGTCCCGTCGCCCGCACCATGATATAAGACT
>CALVTI010000087.1 GCA_944361835.1 uncultured Clostridia bacterium | reverse complement strand
AGACGGTCGTTGATGAAGTCACAGATGAGGATAAGGCGATTAGTCTTGAGGACGCTAAGAAGATAAAGCCGTCTATAAAGCTTGGAGACACCCTCGTCAATGAGGAGTCGACAAAAGACTTTGGACGAATTGCAGCCCAGACAGCAAAACAGGTCGTTATGCAAAAGTTAAGAGAGATGGAGAGACAGATTGCTGTTTCGGAGCTCAGTGAAAAAGAGGGCGAACTTCTCACTACAGTTGTAAAACGTATTGAAAATGGCACGGTCTATGTGTCTATTGCAGGCTCTCATACAGAGGGCGTCATGCTTGAACAAGACCAGATACCTGGCGAAAAATTTAATATTGGCGACAGGGTTAAAGTTTATGTTAAGAAGATAAGAGAGAGCTTTAAAGGGCCACAAATCCAAGTTTCTAGAAGCAATGCTGAGTTTGTAAAAAAGCTCTTTGAGCTTGAGATCCCAGAAGTAGCTAGCGGAGATGTTGTGATTAAAAACATAGCTAGAGACGCTGGAAACAGAAGCAAGGTGGCCATTGAGGCGACAAAACCAAATCTTGACGCGCTTGGCGCTTGCGTGGGAAATAGAGGCGTGAGGATAAACACTATCTCTAGTGAGCTAAACGGCGAAAAGATCGACCTTGTGCTCTATAGCGACGATCCGCTTGAGTATATAGCTAGAGCGCTTAGCCCAGCCAAAGTCTTGAGTGTTGAAACGAACGAGAGTCTTAAGGTCTCAAGAGTTATAGTTCCTAGCGACAAGCTTTCTCTTGCAATAGGCAAGGGAGGCCAAAATGTTAGGCTGGCGGCCAGACTTACGGGCTGGAAGATAGACGTAAGGTCAGAAGCTGATGTCGAAGAAGAGGAGCCAGAGGAGCCGTCTTATGAGCTCACAGAACTTGGCGACGAGGAGCCTAAAGACCTTGATGACATCTTTGCAGGACTAGAAGATCTAGGAGAATAAAAGATGAAAAATGTGCCTACCAGAATGTGTATGATTTGCAGACAACATTTCTTAAAGCCAGAGCTTATAAGGATAGTCAAAGATAGAGATGGCAAAATCTTTATAGACGACACCAAAAAAGCTGACGGCAGAGGAGCGTACGTCTGCTCAAATCCCGAGTGCCACGCGAGGCTCGTAAAGACAAAAGCACTCAACAAAAGCTTTAAAACAAATGTAGACGACAGCGTCTATGAGGCGCTTAAAAATAGTCTAAATAACTAAAAGAGGTAAAAGTATTGGCAAGTCAACAGGTATTAAATGGATTAAAAACTATTCACACGCTGCAGTCTAATGGAGCCATTCTTTCCATGCTTAGAGAAGTGAGAGCTGCTAAGGTTCAGGCTGAGTCGGTTCAATCTAAATTAGAGAGGAGCATAGCAGGAAAGGAAAAAGAAAGAGAGGCTGTAAAGAGCGTTGAGGTCAAGGCGGAAGAACCAAAGGTGGTAGCGCCTGCAATAGAAGAGCAACCAAAGCCTCAAACGCCTCCACCTCAAAATAGGCCAAAGCAGTTTGAGCAGAAACGCACTTTTGAGCAAAAGCCTTTTACTCCTAGAGACAAAAGGCCACCTTTTGATAAAAACAATCAGTTTCAAAGGGATAAAAAGCCTTTTTCATCTCAAAGACCTCCATTTAACAAACCTGGCCAAAAGCCTACTTTTGCCCAAACTAAAGCTAATAGTTTCAGGAGTTTTGCTCCTACAGAGAGCAGTTCTGTCTTAGCTACTCCACAGAGGCAAGTAGGAAATAAAAACAAGTCGCCAAATAGACAGATAGATGAGAAAAAACAAATAAACAAAAGACAGCTTCAAAGAAAGAATGTCATAATCGACGAGGACGGTATAGAGACCAGAATGGGCTCAAGAAAGCTCATAAAGGTCAAGAAGAAAGAGCAGCACACCTTTGTTGCTCCAACTATTGAGAACGCTGTCATAACTACAGAGAATGTGTCTGTGAAGATGCTTTCTGAAAAGACAGGAAAACCTGTTGCAGCAATAATAAAACAGCTCATGATTTTGGGCATTATGGCAAACATAAACTCGACTATAGACTTTGCTACAGCTGAGCTTGTTGCGAGCGAACTTGGGGTCAAGCTCGAGCAAAAGCTTGAAAAGACATATGAGGATAAACTGCATGATGAAACAAGTCATGATGAAGACGAAGGTAGCGTAGCTAGACCTCCTGTCGTCGCTGTCATGGGCCACGTCGACCATGGTAAAACTTCGCTTCTAGATGCGTTTAGGCAGACCTCAGTAGCTGAGGGCGAAGCTGGCGGAATAACCCAGAGAATAGGCGCATACCAGACCAGTTATAATGGCGAGAAAATCACATTCATTGACACTCCAGGCCACGCAGCCTTTACAGCAATGCGCGCTAGAGGCGCTCAAGTGACAGATATAGCCATCTTAGTCGTGGCAGCAGACGATGGAATAATGCCTCAAACCATAGAGGCTATAAACCACATTAAAGCGGCCAATGTGCCTATGATTGTGGCTATAAATAAGATGGACGTAGTTGGAGCAAATCCAGAGCGTGTAAAACAGCAACTCGCTGAGAATGGCGTCTTGCCAGAAGAGTGGGGCGGAGACGCAATCGTTGTGCCATGTTCAGCCAAGACCAAAGTCGGGCTCGACAAACTCCTCGACATGGTGCTTCTAGTGGCCGAGATGCAAGGCTTGAAGGCAAACCCAGATAGAATGGCGAGCGGAGTAATTATCGAAGCCGAGCTTGATAAAAACAGAGGCCCAGTCGCTACTGTTCTTATCAAAAACGGCACGCTTAAAGTGGGCGATACCTTTGTTTGTGGCGTGACCTTTGGAAAGGTTAGGGCTATGTTTGACGAGAACGGAAAGCCTGTCAAAGCGGCTGAGCCTTCTACTCCAGTCAGTGTGCTTGGCTTCTATGAAGTTCCAAACTCTGGCGAACAGCTCTTTGTCGTAAACGAGAAGCTTTCAAAACAAGTCATCGAAGAGAGAAAGACAAAGATAAAAGAGGAGATAGCAAAGTCGACCTCTGGCGTAACTCTAGACGACTTTATGAGCAGGGTAAACGAAGGCAAACTCAAAAACCTCAATATTATTATAAAAGCCGACGTTCAGGGCTCGGTAGAGGCTCTAAAGCAGACGCTTACGTCTATCGAAAACGAAGAGGTGAGAGTGCACTGCGTTCATAGCGGAGCAGGTGCAGTAACTGAGTCTGACCTCGTCCTTGCAAAGGCGACTCAAGCCATCATCATAAACTTTAATCTCAAGATTTCTGGGAAGATAGAACAGATGGCTGAGAGCATGGGTGTGGAAATCAAGAATTACAATGTTATCTACGATGTTGTCGACGATGTTACAAACGCCATGAAGGGTCTCATGACTGTCAAATATCAAGAGGAGTATATCGGCAAGGCAGAAGTGAGAGTCGTGTTCAAGCTCTCAAGCGTAGGCCTTGTAGCAGGCTCTTATGTGCTTGACGGCAAGATAATGAGAGGAGCCGTGGCAAAACTCTATAGAGGTGACGAGCTTATAGAGACGACAGAAGTCAGCGCTTTAAAGATAAATAAAGATGACAAAGCAGAAGTTGCAAAGGGCTATGAATGTGGTATAAAATTAAAAGACGTAAAAGAACTTAAAGAAGGAGACATAATAGAAGCTTACCTAAAAGTTCAAATCAAAAACTAAAAGGAGAAAGCTATGTCCAATAGAATGTTAAGAGCCGACGGCGAAATCGCCAAGGCGCTTTCCACAATTATTTCGACAAAACTAAGAGACCCAAGACTTTCTAGCCTTATCACTGTGACCAAAGTAAAGACTTCTCCAGACTTTAGATATTCAAAAGTAGGAGTAAGCCCTTTGAGTGATAGCGAAGAGGAGAGAAAACAGACTGTCAAGCTTCTTCAAAAATCTTCAGGTTTTATTAAAAAAGAATTAGCTGATATGCTGGATATGCCACATGTTCCAGAGCTTAGGTTCGAACTCGATGAGGGTGCAGCCTATAGCGAGAAGATAAACAAAATTTTGGAAAATTTGGATATTCCAGAGGTGGAAGATGAAGAAGACGATTTCTAAGATAATGACTGCAAAGAAGATTGCAGTCTTTTGTCATTCTAGCCCAGACGCTGATGCTCTTGGCAGTGTGGCCAGCATGAAATATGCATTAGAGGGTATGGGAAAGGAGGTAGATGTCTACCTTGAGGAAGAGCTTAGAAAGAGATATGATTTTTTAAGAGTTGAGGTAAAGACAGCGGTTGAGGGTGAATATGACCTTCTCATTTCCGTAGATGTGGCTTCAAGCAATCTTCTTGGAAAGTTTGAAGAGTATTTCTTATCTCATAAAAATACTCTTGCCATAGACCATCATCTTTTAAGAACGCCTTTCGCTGGTGAGGAATATGTCGAGACACTGTCTTCGACTTGCGAAATCCTTTCTCTTCTCTTTGACAAGATGAAGGTCTCTATGACGCCAGAGCTGGCCACTTATCTATACACTGGGCTTGCTGGAGACACTGGCTGTTTTATGCACGACAACACGACGGCCAGGTGCCACGACTTAGCTTCAAAGTTTATAAAATACGGCGCTGATTATAGGCTAGTCAATCGCAGACTTTTTAAATCCAACCCAAAGTCTAGGTTTGACCTCATAAGAGTCGCGCTCAACAATTTTGAGTTCGTGGAAGATGCGCTTATAGTAGATATTTCTCAAAAAGACTTTAAAAAAGCTGGCGTAAATCCTGACGAGGGCATAGGGCTCATTGGCTTTATCTCTACGGTCGAAGATGTAAATCTTTCTGCCTTAATCACAGAAAGAAAGCCGGGCCTCATATCCATAAGTTTCAGGAGCAGTGAAAAATATGACGTCGCAGAGATAGCTGAGAAGTTTGGAGGTGGCGGGCACAAACAAGCCGCAGGCTGTAAGGACATAGAAGGGACGACCAAAGAGGTTAAGGCCAAACTCAAAAGAATGCTCAAAAACATTTTATATTAGGAGAAAGTGTGATAGGAGACGGAATAATTGTTGTAAACAAGCCTGCGGGAATGAGTTCGTTTTTAGTAGTAAAGCTTGTAAAACGTTTTGTTGGAGCAAAAAAAGCAGGGCATATGGGAACGCTAGACCCCATGGCCGATGGGGTGCTTGTCGTTGGAATAAACAAGGGCACAAAGCTCTTTGACAAGTTTTTAAAAGGCAAGAAAGAATATATTTCGACTTTTAAGTTTGGAGCCATGACGGACACGCTTGACAGAGAAGGAACTATAGTAAAAGAAGATAAAGCTTGCAATGTAAAAAGGCAAGATGTCGAGGAGGCTCTAAAGAGTTTTGTAGGCAAACAAATGCAGATGCCTCCGCTGTATTCAGCCAAGAAAGTGGGAGGCAAAAGGGCATGCGACATAGCGAGAGCAGGCGGAAGCGTGGAGCTCAGCCCAAAGGAAATTGAGATATATTCTTTAGAGCTTTTAGAAGAAGTGGAGAAGAATACTTTTAAGATAAAAATGTCATGCTCTAGCGGGACATATGTAAGAAGCCTATGTAGAGACCTCGCGCAAAAACTCGCTACATGTGGCACAGTTATGTCTATAACACGCACAATATGTTGTGGGCAAAGGCTTGAGGACGCCTTTACGCTTGAGGAGATAAAGGAAGGAAAATTTGTTCTTCTAGGGCTAGAAAATTTTGAGTAAAAGGAGACACTTATGATAAGATTTGGGCCTTCTGGAAATGAAGAAAAGTTTTATACTGACGGGCACAAAAGCTCTTTTGAAGCGCCAGCGTGGCTAAAGGAAATGGGCCTTAACGCCTATGAATATTCCTTCGGCCGAGGCTATACCATGACCCAGGAAACGGCTAGAAAAATAGGTGAAGAAGCCAAGAAAAATGATGTTTTAGTCAGCGTCCATGCGCCGTACTACATAAACTTTGCAAATCCTGACGACATGATGGCTGAGAAGAGCTTTATGTATGTCATGACTGGTCTTAGGTTTTTGAAATGGTTTGGAGGAGAGCATCTCGTCGTGCATCTGGCTACGCAAGGGAAAATGGAGAGGGGCGAAGCTTTAGAGCTTGTTTCAAAGCGCTTAGACGAAATGCTTCAAAGGCTTCATGCCCAAACTGAGCTTGACCTCAGCGGGATGTATATCTGCCCTGAGACCATGGGAAAGTATTCTCAAATAGGGTCATATGAGGAGATAGTCGATTTTTGCGTCAAGGACGAAATGCTAGTGCCGACCTTTGACTTTGGTCACCTAAATTGCCTTATGCAAGGCGAGCTTAAGACTGAGGCAGACTATAAAAAAATCTTCGACTACGCTATTGAAAAACTCGGCTACGAAAGGGTAAAACATTGTCACATTCATTTTTCAAAAATCCTCTTTTCAGCTAAGGGGGAGATAAAACACCTAAACTTTGATGACGAGGTGGAGACTCCAAACTTTGAGGCGCTCGCCAAGGTTTTGATTGAATACAAGTTAGAGCCTCACATAATTTGTGAGTCGGCCGATTTTATGGCGAGAGATGCTCTAGAGATGAAAAAAATATATGAAAATTTGAGAAAAGGGTAGACAGCAAAGTTCTTTTTGTGTATACTCAAATTTAGATAAGTTATAGGAGAAAAATTATGATTACAGCAGGAGATTTTAGAAAAGGCGTAACTTTTGAGATGGACGGAGCTGTTTACCTCGTGGTAGACTTCTTACACGTAAAGCCAGGCAAAGGTTCACCTTTTGTTAGAGCAAAGATAAAAAATGTTGTTACAGGTCAGGTGCTTGAGAGAACTTTTAACCCAAGCGACAAATTCAAAGTTGCCGTTATAGAGAGAAAGGATATGCAATATCTCTATCATGAGGGCGACCTTTACTACTTTATGGACATGGAGACATATGACCAGATCCCTCTAAACAAGAGCCAAGTCGAGGACGCCTTAAATTTCATAACAGAAAACATGATGGCTCAGCTTCAGTTCTACAACGGCGAGGCTTTCAGCGTTTTGCCACCTACTTTTGTTGAGCTTGAGGTGACAGAGTGTGAGCCAGGAATACAAGGAGACACTTCTAAAGCTGGAAACAAGCC
>CALVTI010000086.1 GCA_944361835.1 uncultured Clostridia bacterium | reverse complement strand
AAACCGCCTCTTGCAAAACGTGCACCTAAGTAGAAACCTGTCGGCCGTTCAAAAGCGAGCCAGGCAAGGCTCGGCGGGTCGGGCTCCGCAGGAGCGTACTAAAGCGTACGTGACTGTGGAGACCGGCTCGACAGAAACGAAGCATGGCGAAGCTTTTCAACGGCCGACAAAAGGCCGTTCAAAAGCGAGCAGAGCAAGGCTCGACAAGTCGGGTCTCGCAGGAGCGTACTAAGGCGTACGTGACTGTGAGGCCCGGCTTGGCAGTAAACGCCGCTCCGCGAAGCTTTTCAACGGCCGACACTGGTGTTGTCGGCAGTCCTGTCCCTCAGCTCCTCAAGCGCACTCTCCTCCACCTCAAACCTATAGTCCTTGCCCCTTTTTTCTATTTCCTTTTTAATAACGACATGAGAAGCCACATCTTCAAGTTTTTTGTTTACAGTGGACTGGTAGATTTTGAAATTGCTGTCACTTTTAAGCTCTCTTGCATCTACCAGATTGTCTAGCTCTTGAGTGTTGTAAGCGGTGTTTTTTATAACCTCCCTCACATAATCTATGTTGTCACCTCTAAACTCAAGAAGCTCAGGAAACTCACCTTTGCCCAAAACTTCTTCATAGCTTTTCCCTTCATATTTTTCTAATAGTTTGGCAGCCTCATGGACATGAGCGAGCTCTTGCTCCAATCCTCTCTCCCAAATCTTTTTTATCTCCTTGTCTACTTCGCTTACATAACACGAAAAATAAAGATAACACTCCATATATTCATGCTCAAGGAGTCTTTCAAACCACGAACAAGTCGGGTCCATAAGGCTCTCATACTGGCTGACGTGTGTCTCCTCTACCATGCCAATTTCAGTGTAAAGCTTTCTTCCAAGTTCAGTTTTGTAGAAAGCGCCCAGGTTCATATAATAGTTCATGGTCTGCTGTTCGGCCGCTGTTATTATTCCAACGTTGAGCCTCGTAATTGCATCTGCTTTTTTGGCTGTAATAGGAGTGAAGATGCTGTCATTTGGACACCTATGATGAGCAATCGTTGGCCTAGCAGGCGTAATTTCTGTATACTTCCCTAAAAGTTTATCTGCTTTCTTGCCAGACTCCAGCTCTAGGAGATTTGCGTATCTATAAACATGGTCAAAGTCTTCAAGCAGAGCAAAGTCGAGCGCTCGCTTGACGTGAGAATCTTTTTCTCTCCTGGCAAGTTCCGCCGTCAATTCCACGGCCAGTTGTTCGTAGCCCATAGTGTGCTCTAATATACTTTCGTCTATAGGCTTGAGCGAAGCTATCTTCTTTTGCTGTTGCTGTTCGATTCGCCTGACGGCAGCCAGCTTTTGCTTGACCTCATAGCTCTCGCAATGCCTTGCAAACTGGTGGCAGTTCCACACTGCCTCATATTCATTTCCGTTCATGAGTATTATCCTCAGCTTAGTAAACGGGTGAACCTCGTCTTTGTCATATGGCTTTGGGGCAAGCTTTTTCCACGCTTCAATACCCTCTATCACACTTTCAGGTTTTTCATCAAATGGATTAAATGTCATAATTTCCTCCCATAGAGCCATTTTGTCCAAGTTTTTAAATTTTTATAAATTTTTCTCTTGCAAAAATTCTTGTTTGGTGATATTATCTTGGTGCAAATATTTTATTTGCTCCTTGTCTTCTTTAAATAGAAGACCAAATAGTCCAAAAGGAGGTAAAAGATGAATAAGTACGAATTATTGTACATCATTTCAGCTGACGCCACTGAAGAGCAACGCGAAGCTCTCATCGAAAAGTTTAAGTCTTTTGTTGAGAGTAGAGGCGGAAACGTTGAGGCGCTCGACAAGTGGGGAATGAGAAAGTTTGCTTACCCTATCAGCTTCAAAAATGAAGGCTTCTATGTTCTTATGAACTTTTCTAGCAAACCAGAACTCGTAAACGAGATGAACGCACTTATGAACATTACGGACCACATCGTTCGCCAAATGTTTGTAGCGAAATAAGGAGAGAGTATGAACAGAGTTATATTAGTAGGAAATCTTACTAAAGACCCAGAACTTGCCACAACAAACAGTGGCGTGTCCGTGTGCAGATTTGTTCTTGCCGTGGGCAGAAGATTTCAAAACGCTGACGGAGAAAGAGAAACTGACTTTATAAACATTGTCGTATGGAGAGGCCAGGCCGACAACTGTCACAAATATCTTAAAAAAGGCAGTAAGTGCGGAGTTGTTGGAACTCTCCAGACTAGAAGCTATGACGCTCAAGACGGCACAAAGAGATATATCACAGAGGTTGTGGCTGATGAAGTAGAATTTTTGAGCACAAAACAATCTTCTAGTGACGAGGCTCCTGTTAGCGAGAAAAAACCTCAGGCTGATGTCGCAGAACTAGAACCTATCGACGATGACAGCCTACCATTCTAAAAGGAGATAATATGAGCGAAGTTAAAGAAGTTAAAGCAGAAGAGAAGGTAAAAAAGTATAAAAAGCCTTCTAAGAAAAAAGTGTGCGCTTTCTGTGTAGACAAAACTGAAGTGATAGACTATAAAGACGCAAACAAGCTTAGAAAATATATCACAGAGAAAGGAAAGATTATTCCTAGAAGACAGACTGGCACATGTAGCACTCACCAAAGAGAACTTGCCACAGCTATAAAAAGAGCTAGAATAATGGCGCTTCTTCCATTCAAAGGTGAATAATTAAAGACAAAAAACTCTTGCCTCGGCAAGAGTTTTTTATGTCTCCAAACAAATAAAAAGTTTTCATAAATAATTAAAAAAATCATATATATTCAATAGGCTGTAACAAATTTTTGAACCTTTTGCATATATATTGAAAGCAAAATCTGCAAAAATCGTTAAAAATCTTAATATTTTTTAAAAATGACTCTTGACGCTTTTTGAAAGTTGTGCTAAGATTGCACCTTGCGAGGTAAAAATAATGGAAAGCTTAAAACAGAAAATGGTAGAAGAATTAAAAGAAATGCCAAGTGTTCGCGAAAAGTTGAGCGCTCTTTTTAGATATTTTGTAGACGAGTCTTTTGCTGAGATCAACCTTGGACATATAGACAAGATGTTTACTTCTAAAATGGTAAATGGTGATTTCTCAAAAGAGTTCTCTCTCATTTGCAAAGAGCTTGGGATTAAGTGTGACAGGATTATAGGTGTAAACAGAAAGAAAGGCAAAGTGCCTCATTCCTGGAATGTGGTATATCTTGAAGACGGACCTAGATATGTAGACACCTTCTCAGCAAAGAAAGCTAAAAACCGTGGTGAAGACTTTAGAAACTATTTCTTTTCTAAAAAGCCAAACATGGAAGACCCAAATCTCTTTGCAAACTTTAAAGTGATAGACTGCGATATTGAAAAATAAAATTTTTATATGACAAAAAAAATCTCGACTTGGTCGAGATTTTTTGTTTTAAGATCTAGCGTTAAGTTTTATAGAAGGCCCCATGCTTGTGCAAATAGTGGCGTTTCTAATATATTGCCCTTTTGATGAAGCTGGCTTTGCCTTAACTATAGCGCTCATAAGAGCTTCATAGTTTTCAAGAAGCTTGTCTTTGCCAAAGCTTACCTTACCAAAGGTAACATGAACATTGTTGGTCTTGTCAAGTCTATATTCGACTTTACCAGCCTTTACGTCCTCAATAGCCTTCTTGACATCAGTAGTAACAGTTCCGCTCTTTGGGTTTGGCATAAGTCCCTTAGGTCCAAGAACTCTAGCTATTCTACCCACGAGCCCCATCATATCAGGAGTTGTGATACATACATCAAAGTCTAACCAGTTTTCATTTTGAATTTTAGCTATCATCTCTTCAGCACCCACAAAGTCTGCGCCTGCTTTAGCAGCTTCGTCGGCCTTGTCGCCCTTTGCGATAACCAAAACTTTGACTGACTTACCAGTTCCGTTTGGAAGCACAACGACTCCACGAACTTGCTGGTCAGCCTGACGGCCATCTACGCCAAGTCTTAGGTGAAGCTCAAGGCTTTCGTCAAACTTAGCTTTAGAGCCTTGAAGAGCTAGCTCAATAGCCTCGCCCACATCATAGAGCTTTGTCCTGTCGATGCTTTTTGAAGTCTCAATATATTTCTTTCCTCTTTTCATCTAGCACCTCCTACTCTTCGACTGTCACGCCCATACTGCGTGCAGTTCCAGCAATCATAGTCATTGCTGACTCAATAGATGATGCGTTTAGGTCTGGCATCTTTGTTTCAGCTATTTGCCTAATTTGCTCTTTAGTGATCTTTGCGACTTTTTGACGGTTTGGTTTTCCCGAACCCGATTCGATTCCACAAGCCTTTTTGATAAGAACAGCGGCAGGTGGAGTCTTCATGATGAAGTCAAAACTTCTATCTTGATAGATAGTGATGACGACTGGGATAATAAGCCCAGCTTGAGAAGCAGTCTTCTCATTAAACTCTTTAGTAAAGCCCGCAATGTTTATTCCGTGAGGTCCAAGTGACGAACCTACTGGAGGCCCTGGTGTGGCTTTACCAGCTGGCAACTGTAACTTTACAATTGCGCTTACTTTTTTAGCAGCCATAATTTTCTCCTTTCTTAGTGGTTCCTGTGAGCTAAAGGCTGTTTAGCTCTCCCACAAATATTTATTTCAAGGCCTTTTCTGGCCTAGAAACCAAGTTTAGTCCTCTATCTTTCTCAGCTGAGAAAAATCTAGGTCGACAGGCGTCTCTCTTCCAAACATCTCTACGTTTACTTTAGCTCTTCCTGCCTCTTTGTCTACAGAAATGACGCTTCCTATCATAGAGCTGAGTGGCCCGTCTATAACTTCTACCTTATCGCCTTCAGCTATGTCTAGCTCAACAGTTATTTTCTCAAGTCTTAGCTTTCTCACCTCGTCGTCTGTGAGAGGAATGGCTCTTCCCTTTGGCCCAACAAAGCCCGTGATACCACGAGTCCTTGTGACATTGTGCCAGAGGTCGTCGCCATATATCATCTTCACGAGGATATAGCAAGGCATAAGTTTTCTTTGAACGAGTTTTTTCTTGCCGTTTTTTTCTTCAAGCACATCTTCCATAGGAATGACGATGTCAAAGATTCTGTCCTGCAAGTTGTATTTCTCTACGACAGTCTCAAGATTTTCTTTTGCCACATTTTCGTAGCCAGAATTTGTGTGGAGGACATACCATTTTGCTTCTTCACTTCTTTCCATATCTTACGCCCCCGTCCCTGGAACTAAAAGCCCAAACAAGAACCCAAGAAGAGTGTCCATTCCAAAGAGCACTACTGTGAAGATGGCCACAACGACCAAAACCACGCCCGTCTTCTTCATAACCTGACCAAAAGTAGGCCAAGTAACTTTTTTGAGCTCAGAGCCGGTCTCTTTTATCTTCTTTCCAAGTCCGCCCTTTTTCTCTTTTTTGTCTTTCTTCTTTTTCTTGTCTTCTTTTTTGTCCTTCTTGTCTTCTTTTTTGGTCTCTTTTACAGCCTCGGCCTCTTTCTCTTCAGGCACAACAACTATCTCTTGCTCTGGCCTTGCGCTCTCGCTAGCCTCAACTACGACCTCGGCCTCCTTGCTCTTTTCCTCTTCTGCGACCAAATCTTCTTTGTTTTCAGCCATAATGACTCCTTTATGGTTATTTCTTTGTCTCTTTATGAAGAGTGTGTTTTCCGCATCTGTTGCAGAACTTGTTTATCTCTATTCTCTCTGGGTTGTTTTTCTTGTTTTTTGTAGTGGCATAGTTGTGTTCGTGACACTCAGTGCACTCAAGAACAATCCTGTCGTTTATGGTATTTTTAGCCATACTTTCCTCCTAATTTTTTGCAATAAAAAACTCCAAACGGAGCATTCATGGCTCGATTTTATCATGCCCGCCCCCACTTGTCAAGTGTATGGCAGAAATTTTTTGAATAAAAA
>CALVTI010000085.1 GCA_944361835.1 uncultured Clostridia bacterium | reverse complement strand
CTTTGAAAATGAGGGCAAAGATAGTGGCGCGTTTTCATGGGGCGCCTATGGCTGTCACCCAGTTGTGCTCACAAATTATGTCCCAAACAGCGAGAGCGTGTTTACACTCGCCCATGAGCTTGGCCACTGCATGCACACCTACTTTTCAAACAAAAACCAGCCATACGAAATGGCTGGATATACCATATTTGTCGCCGAAGTCGCCAGCAATGTAAACGAGATGTTGCTTCTTCTATATCTCTTGAAAAGAGCAAAGTCTTCAAAAGAAAAAATCTTCTACTTTGACCATCTTCTCAGCATGTTTAGAGGAAGCGTTTTTCGCCAAACTATGTTTGCTGAGTTTGAACAATTTGCTCACGAAAAGTATGAAAAGACGCAGACTCTTTCAAAGGATATTTTAAATGAATATTATTTGGAGCTAAATAAAAAATATTTTGGTGAAAAGGTCATAGTTCCAGAAGAAATAAAATTTGAGTGGAGTCGAATACCTCATTTCTACAATTCTTTCTATGTCTATAAATATGCCACTGGGCTCATAAGCGCAATGGTCATAGCACAAAATATCTTTAATGAAAAGCCTAACGCAAAAGAAAATTATTTCAAATTTCTCTCAAGCGGAGATTCTTTGCCACCAGTCGAGCTTTTAAAAATCGCTGGGGTAGACCTAGAAAATCCTGAGACGATAGTCTCGGCCTTTGACTTTATTGACGACATTCTTGACGAATGGCAAAAGCTTCAGTAGTTTTTAGAGACCAAAACTCCAAGAAGGAACCATGTAAGATTTGATTGCGAACAGTTGTTCTGCCATGGCGGATTTGGCTGAATAGGCGGAAATATATCTAAAGGTGGAGAGGGTGGACAAAAGTTGGGAGTAGGGTACGGCTGATGATGACAGCCTCCTGAGCACCCAAAGTCACAGCCACATGGCCTTCTAGGAGATTTAAACGGGTCATAAAATTCATAACACATATTTACCTCCTACTTCATGTTATGCAGAATTTTGTTTTGAGTGCCATAACTCCACGCTTGACAAGAGAGCACAATTTGCTTAAAATTTAATTATGGCTACAAGGTCGACAAAAAAATGCCCGAGATGTGGAGAAAAGTGTTTTGCTCATCAGCCCAGGTGTGATTACTGTGGGCTTATTTTTGACAGACTAAAAAATGTCTCAAACAAGGCGGGCAAAAAGGCCGTTTTGAAAGGAGAGAAGGAAAAGGTCGTGTATCTCAGCGAGTTTCCTAGTGATTTAAAGCGGTGGAAAGTGCTTCTGCTTTGTGGATTTTTAGGAATGTTTGGAGCGCATAATTTTTATGTCGGCAGATATTGGAAGGGCGGGCTTATGCTCCTGGGCGGGCTCATAGCTTTCGTGTTATCAGGTTTTTCACTTGGCTGGTATACAGAGACTGTAAACCAGCTTGTTGAGGGCTTTTTGTTTATCCCAATGGGCCTTACTTTTCTATTTTGGCTGTATGATTTTTTGCTCATTGCGATAAAGAAATATAAGGTGCCGGTCGCGCCTAAGGAGGAGAAGATTTGAGTACGGTAGTTGTTGGAATAAGCGGAGGGGTAGACTCCTCTGTCGCAGCATATCTCTTAAAAAAGCAGGGCTATAACGTAATTGGTCTGTTTATGGTAAACTGGGAAGACGATGGCGTTTGTACGGCCGAGGAAGACTATGAGGATGTAAAGAGAGTTTGCGGGAAAATAGGCATACCTTACTATACTGTAAACTACACAAAAGAGTACTACGACAGAGTGTTCTCGCATTTTTTGGAGGAATATAAAAAGGGCCGAACTCCAAACCCTGATGTGCTATGCAATAGAGAGATAAAATTTGGACCCTTCCTAGAGCAAGCTAAAAAGCTTGGCGCTGACTATATCGCCACTGGTCACTATGCAAAGGTGATTGAAAAAGAGGGCAAATATTATTTAGCTAAAGCCAAAGATGTAAACAAAGACCAATCATATTTCTTAAACCAGCTTAGCCAAGCCCAGCTTTCAAAGGTGCTCTTTCCACTTGCTGAGCTCACAAAACCCGAGGTGAGAAAGATAGCTGAAGAGCTTGAGCTTTCGACTGCAAAAAAGAAAGACTCGACCGGTATTTGCTTTATAGGCGAGCGCAACTTTAAAAAGTTTCTAAAGTCTTATCTCCCAGCAAAACCTGGCAAAATTGTTACTCCAAGTGGCGAAGTGGTGGGCGAGCATGACGGGCTCATGTATTACACTCTTGGCCAAAGACGTGGCCTAAGCCTTGGAGGAAAGAGTGGCGGAACAGGTGAGAGATGGTTTGTGTTAGGCAAAGACTTAGAAAAAAACGAGCTCATAGTTTCTCAGGGCGAAGATGATATGCTCTATTCCAGTTCGCTTGAGACTGAGGACTTTAACTGGATACCAGAAGTGCCTAAAGAAAAGGAGTTTGACGCATATGCCAAATTTAGGTATCGCCAGCCTGATCAAAAAGTAAAAGTCCATGTTTTAGAAAACGACACTGTAAAGCTAGACTTTTACGAAAAACAGCGAGCCATAACGCCAGGCCAATATGCTGTCCTCTACACAGAGGAGGGGGTATGCCTCGGCGGCGGAGTCATCTCCAGCTTCGCCCGCTGAAAAGCTTCGCGGAGCTGCGTTTACTGCCAAGCCGGGTCTCACAGTCACGTACGCATTAGTACGCTCCTGCGAGGCCCGACTTGTCGAGCCTTGCTCCACTCGCTTTTGAGCGGGCTTTTTTTCGCCCGCTGAAAAGCTTCGCGGAGCTGCGTTTGCTGCGAAGAGCCTTCGAGGCTCTTTTTTCATGTCGTCATTGCAAGCGTAAGCGTCTTTAGTCCGCCTCTGGCGCACGCTTAAAAAATTCCGCCTACGGCGAGATTACATACGTCGCTATCGCTCCTCGTAATGACACTAGGGCAGGGCACTGCAGAGAAAAGAAAAAAGAAGAGTGAAAAAAGAAAAAATAAAAAAATTAAAAAAGTAGCGAAA
>CALVTI010000084.1 GCA_944361835.1 uncultured Clostridia bacterium | reverse complement strand
ACGAGGCTTGTGGGAGAATATAATGTCCTAAATCTCATAGCTGGCGCGAGCGCTTGTATGCTTCTAGGCTTGACGGCGGAGGAGATTAAAAAGAGTTTTAAGTATATAAGCGTGCCAAAAGGCAGGTTTAATGTGCTGAATGTAAGAGGCGTGGACGTCGTAGTCGACTTTGCTCACACGCCTGACGGCCTTGAAAAGGTGCTATTGACGGCAAGAGACGTGACAAAGGGTAGAGTATTTTGCCTCTTTGGCTGTGGCGGAAATAGAGATAGCGCCAAGCGTAGCCTCATGGGCAGGATAGCCGAAACGCATGCGGACTATGTCTTTGTCACGAGCGACAACCCTCGCTTTGAAAATCCTCTAGATATAATGAAAGACATAGAAAGAGGCATGAAAAAACGAAATCATGAGTGTGAGTCCAATAGAGAACTGGCCATAAAAAAAGCGCTCAAAAGCTGTAAGGAGGGAGACATGCTCCTCATATGTGGCAAGGGCGACGAACCCTATCAGGACGTAAACGGAGTCAAAGTTCCGTATAGCGACTTTGACGTGTTAAAGGAGGTATGATGAATTTTCTCATAGCCTTTCTAGCGAGCTTTGCTTTGGCGCTATTGTTTGCTCCGCTTGTAATCAAACTTGCTAAAAAATTTAAAGCTTCACAGACCATACTTCACTATGTCGAGGCGCATAAGTCTAAAGAGGGCACGCCCACCATGGGCGGGTTTATCTTTATTTTGCCCACGGCTTTAGTTTCGCTTTTCTTTTTCAAAACAAACTTTAGCCTAGCGCTCGTCTTGCTTGCAAGCATGCTGGGCTTTGGAGTGCTCGGCTTTTTAGATGACTTCATTAAAATCAAATTTAGACAAAATGAAGGTCTAAAGCCCTATCAAAAAATAATAGGTCAGCTGGGCATAGCCACCATAATCTCCTTTTTTGTCTACACTTCAGGAAGCATTGGGACAAGCCTTGTATTGCCTTTTTCCATGACCGAGCTTGACCTGGGCTGGCTAATAATACCTTTTGTAATCTTTGTCTTCATAGCCGTCTCCAACAGCGTAAATCTCATCGACGGGCTAGATGGACTGGCTGGTTCCACCTCGCTCTTTTACATTTTGGGCTTTGGCACAATAGTTTATCTTTTTTATACTACCAGGACAGGCCTAGACCCTACTGTTCTTGCCGAGCAGACCAACATGCTTATAGTCGCCAGCGCGCTAGTCGGGGCTTTGACTGCCTTTTTGATATTTAATTCTAACCCCGCCTCCATCTTTATGGGCGATACGGGCTCGCTAGCGCTCGGCGGTTTTATCGCTTCGCTCTCAATATTTTCAAGACTAGAGCTTTTGATGCCAATTATAGGCCTAGTGTTTGTCGTCACTGTTGTAAGCGACATCTTGCAAGTTTTGCACTACAAGCGGACCAAAAAGAGGATATTTCTCATGGCGCCACTTCATCACCACTTTGAGAAAAAAGGCGTGCATGAAAACAAAATTGTCGTCGTATATATAGTTGTAACTATAATATTGTCACTAGCTGTGCTGCTTATCACAAAATTAGTTGGAGCTATATGAAATTAAAAGACAAGAGAGTTTTGGTTTTTGGCTACGGAAAGAGTGGAGAGAGCGCTTCAAAGCTTCTCCTCCGCCATGGCGCCGTCGTGTTTGGGTATGATAAGTTTCAAAAGCTGAGTCCTGAGGGAGTCATAGCGTGCAAAAGCTTTTCCAAGGTGCCAATTTTGAGCCTAGACTTTTGCGTCTTAAACCCTGCCGTAGACCCAAACGAAAAAGAGGTTAAAAAGCTAAGGGAATGCGGAATAGAAATAATGAGCGAGCTCGAGCTAGGAGCTCGAGTGGCAAAGGCCAAGCTCTTTGGCATAACTGGCACAAACGGCAAGACTACAGCTGTCCACCTGCTTAATTGTATCTTTAAAGAGGCAGGCTTTAGGAGCGCCGTGTGCGGAAACGTGGGCGTGCCCATTACAGAAGTTTGTGAGGAAAAGCTAAAGTGCCTCGTCGTCGAGGTCAGTAGCTTTCAAATGCAGACTACAAGGCAAGCGAGGTTTTACGCCAGCACTATCTTAAATCTAGAGCCTGACCACCTTGATAGGCACCAAAGCTACATAAATTATGTAAAGGAAAAACAAAAGCTAGCCTCTTTTAGTAAAAAGTTTTGTATAAATCTTTCATGTCTAAAAAGTATAGATGTAAGAGAGCTAAAAAGGCCTCTCTTCTATTCGGCTGAGATGAAGACCTCTGGGACTTATGTCTTGGGCGATGTCATTTATTTTAAAAATAGGCCAGTTATGCTAAAGAGCGAGGTCCGGCTCCTTGGTAAGAAAAACTTAGAAAATGTTCTCGCTTGCATCACGCTAGCAAAGTTTGCGCATATAAATAATAAAGTTATTAGAAAGGCCGTAAGAGATTTTGTTCCGCTCGAGCATAGGCTGGAGCTTGTGACAAACATTGGAGGCGTGACATACATAAACGACTCCAAGTCTACAAATATCGCGAGCACTGTTTGCGCGCTTGAGGCTTTTGAGCCTAAGCGGACTGTCTTGCTCCTTGGCGGTAGAGACAAAAATCTAGATTTTAGCCCCATAAAAGAGTTTGATATAAAAAAGGTGATAGTTTATGGCGAATGCAAGGAAAAACTATCAAAGTTCTTTCCAGACTCGCCAGTCTGTCAAAATTTAAAAGAGGCCACCTTTTTGGCTAGTGAGGTGGCTGAGAGTGGAGACTATGTTCTGCTAAGCCCTGCTTGCACGAGCTTTGATGAGTTTGTGGATTACATTGACCGTGGGAAGGCGTTTAAGCGCTATGTTAGAGAGGTAGGGCAGTGAAAAAGAGATGGTTTGGGGCAAAAGAGCTCATTCTCGTGCTCTGCGTGGCGACGCTCACAATCTTTGGCTGTATCATGGTCTATAGCGCAAGCATGTATAACGCTGAGAAAAACTACGGAAATGAATATTACTTTTTAATCAAACAAATCATTGGCGTAGTTTTGGGCGCAGTCGGGCTCGTCGTGTTTTCTTTTGTCGATTATGAAAAATTAAAGAAGTTTAAGTGGTGGGCTGTGCTAGCGAGCGCCGTGCTTCTCTGCCTTGTCTTTATCCCTGGCATAGGCGTCGAAAATTATGGAGCAAGGCGCTGGATAGGCTTTGGAGGCTTCACAATTCAGCCCAGCGAGATAGCAAAGTTTGTGCTAGTCTTTTTTTGTGCAGTTCACCTCTCTCAAAATCACGACAAGGTCAAAAAGTTTAAGACGCTCATACCTCCGCTCCTAGTGGGAGCGCTCTTTTGTGGGCTTGTGATTTTAGAGCCAAACATGAGCATAACAATGTGCCTTGGCCTAGTGCTCATCTGTATGCTGTTTTTGGGAGGCATGAGCCTAAAACACTTTTCTCTGCTTGCCATTCCTGCTGGACTTGCCGTCCCGGCCCTCATATTTATGGAGCCCTATAGAGTCAAAAGACTCATGGCCTTTCTAAACCCCTGGGCGTCGCCTCAAGCTGAGGGCTTTCAGCTCATCCAGTCTCTCTACGGGTTGGGCGCGGGTGGACTCTTTGGCGTCGGGCTCTTCAACTCTCGCCAAAAGTATAGCTTTTTGCCCTTTGCTGAGAGCGACTTTATCTTTTCAGTAATAGGTGAGGAGCTCGGCTTTTTTGGCGCGCTCTTTGTAATAGCCCTGTTTGGCACTATGATAATATGCCTTATAAAAATTGCGAGAAGTGCTCAAGACCGCTATGGCTGTCTGATCGTCGCGGGCGTAGCCTGCGTCATAGCCGTGCAGACCGTGCTCAACATAGCCGTCGTCACAGGCTCAATTCCGCCCACAGGCCTCCCGCTTCCGTTTGTCAGCGCGGGCTCCACCTCGCTCATCGTCTTCATGTCCGCCATCGGCCTCTGCCTGAATGTCGCCAAGCAGAGCAAAAGGAGCCAAATAAAATTATAGAAAAAGAGCACTCAGTGCTCTTTTTAATTTTGGTTTCTGCCACCTAGAAGCTCTTGCTCTGTTTCTAGATTTAAATAAGGGAAGTCGTAAGAGACGTGGTGTTTGTCAAAATATGGCTTCAAGGTCTCTTTTGAGAGCTTGCTTATAGCTCTCTCTTTGAGGTTAAAATCATAAATCAGCTGACTTTTTGGGCGTATATCTAGAGAAAATTTCACCTCTTTTTGTATTGGCCGTTTCAAAAAGCCATTTTTAATCTTAAAAGACAGCAACAAATATGCGGTTGTATTGTTTAGCTCATTCTCTCTCATCATCTGCAACAAACTCTCTTCAGGGTTTTCAACTATTTCGTCAAACTGCTCTTCTAAATATTTAGGCAGAGAGTGTCTGTAGAGCTTGTAGATGGCATTTTGCGTGATTATGTAGTCTTTGATTTCTTCAGGCGTTTTGCATTCGCTGGGGTACATCTTGTGCGAAATTTTTTCTTGAATTATATCCAAGGTGCTATGAAAGGTCTGCGTCAAATAGCGCTTTAAATAAGTCTTCATGTCCATCTCTTCGCCAAGAGAAGGTATTTTGACAGGGCCTTTGAGCTCGCCTAACATTTTTATGTCCTCAGCTACTGAGTCTTCAATATACTCACTAATTGCGTCTGCTCGTTCGAGATTGAAAGAGCTGTGTCTTTTATATTTTGGCTCTTCTGCAAAGCCAATAAAGCCATATATTTTGGCAAGCAGTGGGTTTGTGTTCTCCGCGCCCTCAAAAAGCTCTGGGTTTTCGTCTCTTATCTTTTTTAAGATCTCAACTTGGTCTTTGACTTTATTGTAGGTCATATAAAAGACTAGATTGTCGTTTCTCTCGCTAAAAGGCACATCAAACTTTAAATATGGTTTTACTTCTTTTTTTGTGCATTCGTTCACAAAAAGTTTTACGACTGGGACGACGTTTTCCGCCTTGAGGTTTAGATATAGACGGCAAGCTATGGCGCCTGACGGCGGAAGCCCATATGGGTGGACGTGCAAAAAAGTTGGCGCAAAATCGTCAGCCGGGTCAAAATCGTGCTGAGGGTGCAAAAACGCAAAGAGCGGTGGAGACATTTTTGGAAGCGTCTCATAAATGAACTTTTGGCAGTCTTTTGGCGACATGCTTTTTTTATCAAACTCAGTCTCCAGTTTTTCATACACCCTCAAGGAGTCTTCATCGCGAGCTTTTTCGTGCTTTATGTCAATTGTGTGGTCAAACCAAACGTCATACAAAAATTTATAAAGATCTAGAATTTCAGCAGATCCAATATATTTGTCTGACCTGTTTCTGTTTGTGCTCACCAGCGTTTCGTAGACGTCATATTCATTTGCAGCAAAATCAAGATCATTCTTCAAAACCTCGCAAATGTCAATAGGCTTTCTGTCCACAACTCTTTTTAGAAAAGTCAATTTTTTCTCACTTAATGTTTGTTCTGCCATACCCCCTCCATAACTTTATTGTACCAAATATTAACACTTTTCGCAAGTGCGGCATAAACTACACTAGAAGAACACAATTTGGAGGTAAAATTATGTCTTTCTATATCAATTACAACAATGCTAATCGCCCAGGGCCAATAAACGCAAACGGACTAAATACTATTTGCGAAAAAGTACTTATTGAGGCAAACAAGGTTTTTGACGCCTGTATTTCTCAAGACACAGTGACAGGAGCTCAGCTAGCTCTCACAAATTTCACGCCAGCTTCGCCGACTCTTCCTCTCACTTTCGTGTCTGCAAGAAATGACCCAAGTCTCCCAGTGACTATATCTAATATAGTCATTGACAGAATTGAGTGTAAGCCAAACTTTGCAAACGTCTCGGCCACCATAACGATCCCTGTCATAGTGAGCTACTTAGACGCAAACAATGTGCCAGGCACAGCCACGTCGACCATAACTGTAAACAAAAGCGCCGTGCTGTTTGTTCCTCAATCTTCACTTTCCCCAATTGAGATTAAGGCTTTTGCCGTCATCTCCTCAACCTCGGGGACAATAGCTGACAGCACAGCTACCATAACATACTGCATTCAAGTCGTGCTCAAAGTCGTTTCGCTTGTGGATATTTTGGTTCCGTCGTTTGGCTACCCAATTCTTCCTACGTGCCAAGA
>CALVTI010000083.1 GCA_944361835.1 uncultured Clostridia bacterium | reverse complement strand
TCAAGTCTTGCTTTTAAAGTCCTCAATCGTTGCTCCTTACTGAGGCTAGTTTACCATCTTTAAAGGTCATTGTAAAGTTTCCAAGCTCATCTACTGAATAATTGTTGGCGCTACTTAGCCTTTGCACTGAGGTCGTATATTTAAAATTATTAAACGCGTTATAATTTTTTTCATCTTCCTGCCACAGGACATCAAACTCCTCACCAAAGTAAGTCATCTCTAGAAGGTTTAAAAGCTCGCTATTGTTTGGCGTGATAGCGTCAGCCGTGACGACAAACCTCAGCTCGTCTGCACTGACTATGACGCCATAGCTGTGTAGATCGTAAACGGTCTTGAACTGTTCGGTAGCTATGGTTGTGGCGTCGCTAGAGAGATAGAGGCTTGAGAAAGTGTCTAAGTCTGCCGACCGGACTTCGCCCATGGTGATAATTTGGTTTACGCTTGTTATGTTCTTCAGCCTTAGATATGTCACAAGTTTATCTAAATTTATCGCGTCACTTGATAGAACAACAGTAACATCACCGTCCTTATTTGTGACAACTTGGCAGTTAGCGTTGTAGGAGTATAGGACAGAAAAACTAGTTTCGTATGTGCGTTGGCCTTCAAGGAAGGCAAAGCAGAAGGAGAGGGCAAAGAGCGCACTAAACGAGGAGAGTTTGATTTTTCCTTTGAGCATAACAAAACGGCTGAGCATAAAGAAGCCCACGTAAAATAGGATTATAAGTGTATAGTCCATATATGGGAGATTTAAGATAGAACCCTCGACGTCTGCTATGCCTGAGGCGATAATCAAAACAAGTTTAAATAGTAGTTCTGGGGCGGCAAGCAAAAATCTTAAAAAAGGTATTATTGAAATAATGAGCAAGACGACTAAAAGCATGTAGGCCATTTCAAAAATAGGTATACATATGATGTTTGCGATAGGGGTTAAGATAGAGGCTGTGCCAAATGTGCTAGCGACTATTGGAGTGATGCCAATTTGTGCAGAAATGGTCATCGCAAGAGATGAAGCAATAAATTTTGGCATTTTGATTTTTTGAAAAGCATCTTGGAGAGGCTTTGCAAAGAGACATATTGCAAACACGCTAAAAAAACTAAGCTGAAAGCCTACATCGTAGACTGAAAGCGGCCTTAAAATTAAGATTATAAGGCCAGCGAGAGAAAGCGAGGTGAGTGTGTCATACTGTTTTCCAAATAGATTTGCAGAAAGCAGGATAAGACACATAAGCCCCGATCTCACGACAGGCGAGGTGAAAGAGCACAGCGCAGCATAGATAATAAGTACTATAGCGGTTATTGCAAAACTGTAGTAGCGCCTTATTTTAAGTTTTGATAATACAAAAGATAAAATTAGAGTAAAGAAAGTAAAGTGCAGGCCAGAGACGGACAGTAAATGAGCGATACCGCTGTTTCTAAAGGCCTCTATTGTGCTGTCATCTAACCCACTTTGGTCTCCAAATAATGCTGAGTAGGCGATTTGAGCGCTGTCTTCGTTCATCTCTGCGTCTAGAATGTCCTTGACCGACTTTCTAAAGCTTTCAAAGAAAGTCATATTTCCTTCTTCAGCTGTCGCACTTGAGCCTATAGAAGCATAGAGAATATAGCCCACATTATCTCTATAATAATATGTCCTAAATTCTTCTAATTCATAGTAATCTACACTTTGAGGAATGGCCGTTATTGTAAGACGAGCTCCTATTTCGTATGAAGCGTCAGCCCAAATGTAGGCCTGGATATTTTTTGCTTTCTCTCCATTTATTGTGACGTCTGTGAGCAAGACTGAAGAAGTGGCGTTTCGTAAAAGTTCGTCGTTGGCCCTGCCTGTGATTGTAACTTCTTCAGTGTAGATTTTGTTGTTAGAGAGTCTATAATAGTCCCATGAATATGAGCCTATTCCTACTAAAAAGGCGATTGAGACACATAAGAGCCCTCTAAAAAAGTGAATAGGCGGACGCTTTTCTTCGTCACGTAAAGAGCGCCTGTCGAGCACAAACCTTATTATGTTTATGGCAAGAAAAACAAAAAACAATGAGAGAAAGATGGCCCATATGAGAGGCTTTAGATTAAAAATATCTCTAGCAAATCTTATTCCTAGAGCAAGCCCAACAAAACAAAAAAATAGTGGTCTAAAATTTAAAATTCTCTTCATCTTTAGTTTTAGTCATTTTATCATCAAAGAGGTCAAACTCAAACTAAATCTTAAAAATTTTAAAAAGTGCTTGCATTCTGTCAAAAAGTGTGATAATCTAACAAAGCAAAACATATGCCCTCATGGTCAAGCGGTTAAGACGTCGCCCTCTCACGGCGGAATCTGGGGTTCGATTCCCCATGAGGGTACCAAACAAAAACAAACTCTCGGCAGAGAGTTTTTTTGTTTGTATTCTTCTTTCTTCACTTTTCATTTTTCACTCTTCTTTCAAGTTAGTTTGTTTTTGAAATAAGAAATAAGAAAGAAGAAAGAAAAGTGTCGGTTGTTTTATTAATATTTTGAATTTGCAAAATTTTTTAGTAATATGAAGACATGAAAGAAAGTGCTCTACATATTAAATCCTTAGATTTTGCTTCAAGCATAGTTTTGTTTTATGAAAAGTTTCTTACTTTAAAAAAGGATAATACTATAGCAAAGCAGCTTTTGAGGGCTGCAACTAGCATAGGGGCTAATATCAATGAAGCTTCATTTGGGAATTCTAAAGCTGATTTTATTTCGAAGCTACATATAGCCCTCAAGGAATGTGGCGAAAGTCTATACTGGCTGGAGCTTATAAAAAGGGTATATGTGCTAGATGTCGAGATTGACATTGATTTACTAATAAAGGAATGCAACGAAATAAAAGCTTTACTAATCTCATCTATAAATACAGCTAAAAAGTCTACATAAACCCTCTACATAGAGGGTTTTGTTTGTATTCTAGCGCGAATAATTGTTGTTTGCGCGCGCAAGATAGTCTTGCATTCTAGGTGTCAATTTGGCGAAAAATAAAAAATTTTAAAAAAAATTTAACAAATTGCACGAAATCGTTTGGGAAATACCCACCGGGGGGGGGTATACTCTTTATAATAAAAAAAGGAGGAAAAATGAAAAAAGTATTGACAGGAGTTTGCATTGCACTAGCCTGTGTAGTCGTTGGGCTTGTGATTTACCTTGCGATTCCTAAAGACAACACCGAGCTTGTCTTAGATACGACTGGCGCAGAGACGACCTTTATTGTGGGTGAGGCGTTTAGCGCAGATGGACTCAAAGTTTATGAAAAAGAAGGGGATACCCAAACTGAAATTGCTGACTACACTATCACTCACGAATATGACCCAAACACCGCTGGCACATACATCATCACTATTTCCTACGGCGGTCTTGAAAAGAGCTATACTGTGAGCGTAGTTAGCGTAAGCCTTCAAACTATTGAGGCAGACACGTCAGCCGCTAGGGTAGAGTTCGCGCTTGGCGAGAGCTTCTCAAGTGAAGGCCTTGTCGTAAAAGCAAACTACGAAAGCGATATCACAAGAGTTGTCACAGATTATGCTGTAAACAGTGATGCTTATGATAGCTCGACTGCTGGCCAAAAGACCATCACTATAACCTATGGCGAAAAGTCTATCACTTACAATGTGACAGTAATAAACCCATTCACACAGGCAGAGACAGCGCTTGAAGAGCAAGATTATAGCATATACGTGAACTTTCCTGGATATAGTGGCGGAGTTATGAGAGCTTACAGAGACGGGAATGTGTTCTATATGGCTACATATAACCATGAAGAAACAATACTTGCTGGACAGACTTGGGAGTATATAGCTGAAAATGAACAATATGAAATAACTTATCTTTCAGGAGCTGTTTATGGATTTAATAAAACTACAGCTGACATAGTTAATGGCTTTTCAGGAATGATGCCTGGCGTTACAGATGTTTTGCAAAGTACAACAAGGACAGCTGAGGGCTTGGTTATGGTTTACCAAGATAGTAGTACTCAAGACACTACTACCTATACACTTGATAACCAAAACAGGGTAATTCATCTCGAAAATAGAAATCAACTTGATGAACTAACAATTGAATACACTTTCACCTACGGCACTCCAGCAGCTGGCTCTATCCCAGAGCTTGTTAAGTGGGGCAATGGCCAGACGCTTGAGCTTGAAACAAGTGGCGCCCAAACTACATTCTACCTTGGCGACGCCTTTACAGCTGAAGGGCTTGAGGCTACTGTTGTAGACGGCGAAAACCGCTATGACGTCTCAAATCTTATCATGGTAAATTCTTCAAGCTTTGTTAATACAGCGGAAGATACTTACCAAATCACCGTGACCTATGGAGATATCCAGCAGACCTATCAGGTTACTGTAACTTCTCCATTTACCCAGGCAGAGACAGCGCTTGAAACCCAAGACTTTACTTTGACAATGGCCCCGATTGGTAATGATAT
>CALVTI010000082.1 GCA_944361835.1 uncultured Clostridia bacterium | reverse complement strand
TTGACGCTCACATTTCCACAAATATCACATTTATAAAATACTAGTTTTTTCATAATTTTCTCCTTTTTAAAATTTATATCATTTTTTATTTTCTTGCGTCAATTTTATTTTTTATCCAAATTATTTAAATTTTTATTTTAATTATATTTTATTTTAAAATAATCTAAGAGTTTTTTATATAAATCTTGACCGAAGAGGCAGGTTTCAATTAAAAAATTTTTGTCGACAGGATATTCTCTAAGCCCTCTATAATATTCAAATTTAAATCTGTCGTCAATATAGAAAGGCACCATATTATTTTTTAAACACTCTTTAAAAGCTATGAGTCGACCTATTCTGCCATTCCCGTCTTGAAAAGGGTGAATTTTTTCAAACGCATAGTGAAACTCAACTATGTCCTCAAACTTGACTTTTTCAAGAGAGTTATACTTTTCAAGAAGCTCTTCCATTTGAGTCTCAACTTTTTCAGAAGGCGTCGTTTCAGCCCCGCCTATGGTGTTTGGTAAAGCCTTGTATTCTCCTGTGGCAAAAGTTGAGGCTTGGAGAGTGCCCTCTTTCAAAAGCCTATGAAGCTCTTTGATAAAGTCTGCAGAAAGTTTTTGCCCTGCGCCGTCTATTACAAAGTCGATGCATTTAAAGTGATTGTTGGTCTCAAGGACGTCGTCGAGGCGAGTGGAGGAAGGGAGCTCTCCTAGAGTTTTTGTTTCGAAGATAAATCTAGTCTGCTCTTCTGTCAAACGACTGCCTTCAATGTGGTTTGAGTTATATGTCAGCTTTATTTGAGTCTCATGATAAAGCCCGCCGCTCAGGCGCGAAGCCTTTTCTTTTCTAAGAGTCTCCAAAACTTGGTTTTTCATAAAAATATTCTACCACTTTTTAGAGGTGAAGTAAAGCCTTTTGGGTGAGGCGAATGGGGGATTATAAAAGGGCGAAAATTGCATAAAATAGTTTTAAAATGTCATATTATAATTTTTGTTTTTTTGGCGCTAGATGATATAATAAAGTGCATTAAGGAGATAAGATGTTAGAACTTAAAGACATTGTGAAAGAATATTTGGCGGGCGAGAATAAGGTCGTCGCTCTAAACAATGTGAACCTTGCGTTTAGAGAGAGCGAGTTTGTGTCTGTGCTCGGGCCGTCGGGCTGTGGAAAGACGACGCTTTTAAACATTATTGGCGGGCTTGACAGGTATACCTCTGGCGATCTCATCATTGGAGACAAGTCCACCAAAGACTTTAAAGACAGGGACTGGGATACTTATCGCAATCATAAGATAGGTTTTGTTTTTCAAAGCTACAACCTCATCATGCATCTCAGTGTGCTTGAAAATGTCGAGCTCGCCTTGTCTATTGCGGGCATTTCTAAAAAAGAAAAGCGCGAAAGGGCGATAGAGGCATTAAAGACGGTTGGGCTTGGCGACCAGATAAAGAAAAAACCAAACCAGCTCAGTGGCGGGCAGATGCAGAGAGTTGCGATAGCGAGAGCTATTGTAAACAACCCAGAGATTATTCTTGCAGACGAGCCGACAGGCGCGCTGGATAGCGAGATAAGCCTTCAAGTGCTCGACATATTAAAAGAGATTTCAAAAGACAAGCTGGTCATAATGGTCACCCACAACACAGACCTTGCTGAAAAATATTCGACTAGAATAGTAAACATGCTGGATGGAAAGATAATCGGCGACTCAAATCCTATCAAAAAGGCAGAGCTTAGAAAACTCAAAAAAGCAAAGGAGAAGGCCATAAACAAAAAGGCATCTATGAGCGTCTGGACGGCCTTTTCACTGTCGTTTAAAAATCTTTGGAGTAAGAAGGCCAAAACTATTCTCACGAGCTTTGCTGGAAGCATAGGCATAATTGGCGTTGCGCTAGTGCTTGCTGTCAGTGCTGGCTTTACAAACTACATAAGCTCACTCCAATCTGACACTCTTGGAGGCTACCCGCTAGCCGTCTCGCAGGTCGCTATAGATTATGATGCCATAACAGGTGCCTTAGGTAGTGGAGTTATTAATGGAGATGGTAGTCAAATCGAAATCGAAGATGGTGAGCTTGGCGTCTACGACCTCAGCCAAGTCTTTATAAGATTTGGGAAATACAACTATATTAGTTCTAGCTTTTTAGACTATATGACGCAGTACTACAACGAAGACCTAGAAAAACCTGAGGAAAGGCAAGAGCTAAACGCTATGCGCGTGGGCTACGCCACACAGCTCAAGATTTTGACTGAGTACGAAGGAAATGTCGTCTATGTTGACAACACAGAGTCGACGAGCAGTTTGAGAGGAACGACCTCTTCGACTTTCTACGAAGGCTTTAGCGATAGAGAGTTTGTGCTTGAGCACTACGACATTGTTGCCGGCCAGTACCCGACTAGCAGAAACGAGGTTGCGCTAGTTATAGGCGAAAACAACACCATATCCAAACAGTTGCTTGAAAGCATGAGAATAGAGCTCCCGAGCCTCGATGCAGAAAAGCTCTCTATAGAAGATGATATTTTAGGAAAGACTTACAAAATTGCTACAAACGACATATACTACGTTCCAGACGATGTAGCAAATCCTACTTCGTTCACGCCTAGTACGGACTACGCTGGTATGTATAGCCAGATTGGTGAAGATTGGACTATAACTATAAGCTGTGTGTTGAGACTCAAAGAAGATGCGACTTCAAATCTGCTAGATGAAGGAATTATGTATCTCCCTTCACTTGCCACCACTTACAGAACAAACTGTCGAAATTCTCTCATAGCTCAAAAGACGCTTGAGCTTGTAACTGAAGACTGGGAACTGACTTCTCCTAGACTATACCAGCCGTTTGTGCTTGACATCAGCGAGCTCAATATGGTCTTTGACCAAGAGATAAGCCAGGCCATGTTCACATTTTACACGCCATACCAGATGCAACAGACTCTAAAAGACCAGTTTGGCTATGACATGACTAATGCAGAGGTTATAGAAATAGCCTTGCAGACGCTTGGGGCTAGCGAGCTCCCGACTGGTATTCTCTTCTATCCAAAGACCTTTGATGCCAAGTCAAACCTTTTAAACTATATAAACGAATGGAATGACGCCCAGACCGTAGAGGC
>CALVTI010000081.1 GCA_944361835.1 uncultured Clostridia bacterium | reverse complement strand
CGGAAAATGGATATAAAAAAGCAAATGTCATTCTAAACGGGGTCTATGTTGAGGGTACGGGCGGAGGAGTTTGTCAGTCTTCGACCACACTCTACAACGCGCTCATTCTCTCCGACCTTGAGATACTTGAGGTAAACCCGCACAGCCTCCCAGCTTCATACGTTCCGCTTGCGTTTGATGCCATGGTCAGCGAGGGCTACAGCGACCTTGTTTTTAAAAACAACACCGCGCATAACCTCTACATCAACACTTACGGTGACGACAAAAACGTCTATGTCGAAATCTATGGCGAGCCACTCGAGGAAGGCCTTGAGATAGGAAGAAAGGCTGACTTTGTAGGCGTCTTGCCTCACCCAGGAGACAGAATTGTCAAAGACGAAAATCACGAGTATGCCGACAAAGTGACCTATGAGGGAGAGTATTATAGACTTAAATATCCAAGAGAAGGGTATGAGAGCAAAGCTTATCTTCAATACTATAAAAACGGTGAACTCATGGGTGAAAAGCTCATTCGCCACGAGATATACAAACCTCAAGAAGGCATTATAATCGAAGGCACAGAAGCTCTAGCTGAGGGCATGACTCTTCCAGAAAACACAGTAAAGTTTATTCCGCCTCAAGATGTCAGCCCTACAAATGAGGAGAGTGTAGACAAGAAGATTGAGGCGCAGAATCCTCCTGAATACAACCCCTAGACCGCTGAAAAGCTTCGCGGAGCTGCGTTTACTGCCAAGCCGGGCCTCACAGTCACGTACGCTCTAGTACGCTCCTGCTTTGGCCTACTTGTCGAGCCTTGCTCCGCTCGCTTTTGAGCGGTCTAATACTTCGCCCGCTGAAAAGCGTCGAGATACTGCGTTTCTGCAAAGCGACCGAAGACAGTCATGTACGCCAATGTACACTCCTGCCTTCGGCCACTTCGCGAGCCTTGTCTCTCTCGCTTTTGAGCGGGCTTGGGTGTTTCTACTCGAGTGCACGTTTTGCAAGAAGCGGTTTCTGCGAAGAGGCTTCGAAGCTTTTCCCGCCCGCCCCAGACCGCCTACGGCGGGAGTGAAGAAATAAGAAAGAAGAAATAAAAATAAATTGTAAAGTCCGTCTCCTCGGGCTTTAACTTTTATTTTAATCTTAGTAAAAAGTCAATTATTTTTTCTAGAGTTTTATAATTTTTTTCTGCATCTTCGTAAATTCTTTGTTTTAGTGATTCCAATTCTAAAACTATCGAATTGATTTGTTCTATGTCGCTTAATTCAAGGTTTTTCTTGCAATAAAAACTCTCCTTAGGAGGTCGTCCGGCCATGCTTTTTCTAGGAGGAGGGTTGTCCTTGTATTTCACTATTTGCTCTATTAGTTCGGCTCGATTGTAGTCTCTTGGTGGCAAACCCAACCGGCGAGAAAGTTTTCTTAATTCATATACGCCTAAAGATTCAAGAATATTTCTTATATCTTCCATGTCTACATTATAGCACTTACTATTGTAACAGTCAAAGCTTTTGCACTAAACATTTACAATAGTAACAATTAATAAATTTGTTACTTTTGTAAAAGATAATATAGGCGTGGAAAATAGATTTAAAGATATTTTAAAGCAATTAAGAGAAGAGCTTGGCATGAGCCAAGCAAAGCTAGCAGAGGCTGTTGGGCTTAGCCACGGCCTTATCAGTCTTTATGAAAATGGGCTTCGAGAGCCAGGCATGACAAACATTATTATGCTAGCTAGATTTTTCAAAGTCACCACAGACTTTCTCCTAGGTGAAGAGGAATAACAATTTTTTACCCGCCTCCGCGGGCTTTTTATTTTTGCCCGTCTTCGGGGCATGTCCGCCTACGGCGAGATTACATACGTCGCTATCGCTCCTCGTAATGACATTAGGGTTTGGCTTCGAAGTCGCTTGCAAAGACCAACTCAATCAAAAAGCCCCGCGGAGCGGGGCGGGGTGAGGGGCTGAGCCCCTCTATGTCGCCGACAGGCGGGGCTCTAAAGGGGCAGCCGCCCCTTTAATTTAGGGCGGGTGGGTGGGAAGCTTCGAAGGCTCTTGCAAAGACGGGCAAGAAAAAAGCCCGCGGAGGCAGGCTTAAATTTTTATTACGCTTAGGTTGTGCAGGGCGCGAGTGGCGGTGATGTAGAAGGCGTTTTGGAGCAGGCGGTTTTGCTTTTTAGGCACAACGGCGATGACGCTATCAAACTCAAGGCCCTTAGAGAGCGAGGTCGGGATTATAACGACACTTGCACTTATTTCGCTTGTGGCGTCTGTTGCAAGCTCGAGCCCAACAATATCTCCAAGCTCAGCATATAGCTCTTCTGCGAGCTTGTTTGTCGGCACTATGATGGCGAGGCGCTGGCTTTCGTCATGCAGACGCTCATATTCGCTCAAGATCTTTTTGACGAGCCCAGCTTTGGTCGAGGTGAGTTCCTTTACTTCGCTTCCGTGCCTTGAGACGTTTTCAGCGCCCGTTAGGCCTATGATATTTTGAGCGTATTTGGCTATCTCGAGCGTGCTTCTGTAGCTCTTTTTGAGTCTAATTAGGTTGCAATTTCCTATGAGCTCAGCCAGCTTTAAGAGATATTTTTGGTCAAGGGTCTTTTCTATAGACTGGTAGATGTCACCTAAAATAGTCTTTGGGCACTTAAAGAGCTTGTTTATTATATCAAACATGATAGGGCTGCAGTCTTGCATCTCGTCTATGATGACAAACTTATAGCTCTTCTCGAGCTCTAGCCCAAGGAAATAGTCTTTTATGTATAGGACTGGCGCAACATTTTCAAACGCGAGGGCTTCGTGGAAGTGCCCGGCGTGCTCTTTCTTTACCATAATGTCTGTCTTCATGCCAATGGCTGAAAGAAAGAGCTTGTAGATAGTCAAAATGTCGCTGACTTCAAACATATTGAGAAGTAACTTCTTTATTCTTGGCGTGAGCGCCTTTGCCTCTTGAGGCGAGGCGTCTATTTGGTCTAAAATATAGTCTGTGATCCACTCTATCCTGACAGCTGGAGTCTTGTCTAAATACTTTTTGTTGAAGAGTTCGTCAATTTTCTCCGCGCTAAAGACTTGTTTATCAAACTTAATATCTTTCGCGTGAAAGCTCATTCCGCTAAGGAGGCTCAAAAAAGACTTGAGGCTTTCATAGAACTCAAATGAGGCCTTGTAGTTTACTTCGTCCGCTCTCTCTAAATCTCCACTCAAAAGCGCCTCAAGCATATCTTCTCGGCTCTCAAAGTGCACAAGCCCCTCAAGCTCGCCTCTAGCTATCTCTTCAAATGTAGTCTCGACTGCATTGTTTTCGCCAAGCTCTGGCAAGACGTCACTTATGTAGTTTGAAAAAACTTTGCTTGGCGAGATGATTAAAATATCCGTCGAAGGAATTTTGTTTTTGTATAAAAGGTAGGCCACTCTGTGGAGCGCTATAGAGGTTTTGCCAGACCCAGCAACGCCCTGAACGAGCAGGTTTGTGTACTCGTCAGCCCTGATGATTTTGTTTTGCTCTTTTTGTATGGTCGAGACTATCTCTCTCATCTTGGCGCTAGAGCTTTGTCCAAGAGCCTCTCTCAAAATGTCGTCGCCTATAGTCAGCGAGCTGTCAAACGCCCAGACTATTTCTCTCTCAGCTATTTTATATTGCCTTTTGAGGCTAATGTCTCCCTCGATGACACCCATGGGCGAAACATATGAGCCCCTGCCTATTTCGTAGTCATAATAGAGCGAAGAGGCTGGCGCTCTCCAATCGAGCACGAGCGGAATTCCGCCCTCAGGGTTTTCAAGGCTGGCTATACCTATCCTGAGAGGCATGGTTTCCTTTTGGTCGTCAGCTTTGAAGTCTATTCTTCCAAAAAAGGCTGAAGAGTGCTGTTTTTGAGTGACAAAGAGCAGTTTTTCAGCCTCAATTGTGTTAAGCTGTAAATTTTCAAGCAAATCTCTATGGCTGAGAGCCTCTTCGTTGTCCATGTCGTAGTAGTGGTCGGCGATGAACTTTGAAAACTCTTTAGTGGCTTTTTGAGCTTTGTCTACTTCGCTCTGCAAGAGTTCTAGCTTTTTTTCTAGGCTGTCCATAATTTTGCCGAGAGCTTTTGTCTCGGCATTCAATTCTTTCTTATTTAACATAATTTCACCTTAAACTCTGCTTACAGTAATGTTTCCGCTTTCTATTTCGTAAGCAAACTTAGACCTGCTCGTCTCTTGTCTGTCTTGGTCAGTAATAGTAGCAAAGTCACTTGAGCTGATGAGCGAAAGGTCTTCGATGGAGATGAGGTTTGTCACCTCGGCTATCTTTAGTCTTCCATATGAACTGTCGTTTGCCACCATGTCTATGGTCTCTCTGCCTGTAGAGGTGTAGACTTGGTTTATCCTTGTAAGCATATAGCCATCTTGAAGCAAGTAAATTTCAAAAGTGTAGTAGTCGACTGTCGCGCTTGGCTGAGAGCTTTGTCTAACTCTAATATATGAAAGGCTCGGTTTGTAGGTTATTTCAAAATATTTCACCGTGCTACTAGAGCCAGAGCTCTCGACAGTCATGATGTTAAAGATGCTCGTTCCGCTAGCAGAAGCCCCTTCTATTTCATACCTGATCGTCCTATTTGCGAGCGAGCCAGTGATAACGGCAGTGTTCTGGCTGGACGAGAGTTTTTCTAGGTGCAAAAATCCGCTGTCGGTCGAGGAGTTTGTGATGTCATAATAGCTCTCGTCTTCAGTGCCCATATAGAGCTCTACAGCAGGGAAGAGCCAGAGCTGTTCGTCAGTCACAGCTTTTATTCTGTTCATGGTCGTTCTAAACACCTCTTGCTCCTCAAAGCTGGACT
>CALVTI010000080.1 GCA_944361835.1 uncultured Clostridia bacterium | reverse complement strand
GCATTTGTCTGTATGTTCACATGCTGACCTTTTATACTCGTGTCTAGGCAGTAGGCTTTTAAAAGATAACCTGTCGTTTGGGTTTGTGTCTCTCCAATAGTGATGGTAAAACTAATTTGATAAAAGTCTCCGCTCTCACCTATTACAGAAAAAGTTCTGCCATGCTCAACTTTGAGTTCGCTCTCTCCAGTCATCATAGGACTTGAAAGGCTAGCTTCGCTATAGATAGTAGCGCTGACAGAAATCACCCTCACCTCGCTTGGCAGCGTGTCAGCACAGATGGGTGCGCCCTGCGCCCCACCAAAGACCAAACAAAACATAAAAAGTAAAGCTATCAGTCTTTTCATATGTACATACTATCACATTTCTATCTTTTTTCAAAAGAAAAAAGCAAGCCTAAGCTTGCCTTTCTAGAGATAGAAGATATGAGCAGTTTGTCGTGCTTATTGCAGTAGTGACATCTGTCACTTTATAGGTTATCGTCAGGACCTTAGACGGAGCCGTGCCAGTTCCAGAATAAGCATTTATAGTGCCCGAACCCGAAGCTGGACTTATGGAATATGTACAGTTGGTCAAAGTGCCTGAAGTTCTGGCAAGAGTATATGTGACAGCGTCGCTAGAGTAGTTATAGACAGTGATGTAGTATACTAGAGTCCTTGTCACGCCATTTGGGTCGAAGTACACCGTGCTTGGTGACCACGAACCTGTCTGCTGAGCGTAGTCATCACCATAGTCCGTGCCATCTCTAGTGCTATCAAATAAAAGTTGGTCTCTAGTATAGCCTGCGCCTGTGAGAGCTGTTCCGCTAGAGTTATATGCGTTGCCGACTCTTCCGTATATCATGACCTCACAGTAAGTCGGGGCTGTATAATTTATAGTGCTTTTTACATTCACAGTCACGCTCGTGGCAGCATAGACCATGCCCACCATGAACGAGCAGGCTATGAAAAGCATACAAAAACTCAAAACAATTTTAAAACGCTTTTTCATTTGTTCTCCACTAATCTAATCATATAATAATTTTGTGTTTTTTCCAAATAAAAATACAAAATTTTTCACTATTCCTCTTTAGCCACCTTTTCTATAAGAGAGAACGCTAGCTTTTCAAGAGCCGTGCCTCTAGAGTAGTCAGCTTTTGCAAAGTAGTTTACTCTTTTATCTTCAAAAAGTTTTTGCGCAAGTTCCTTTGAAGCAGGGACATCTTCTTTATACACGCATATCGAGGTTCCGCCATAAATGGTCAAAATCTTCATACAAGGTATGTCCGTGAGTCCATCGCCAAGGTAGACCATGTTTTTATAAGGCAAAATCTTAGATTTATCTTTAATATACTCGTTTACATCGGCAAGGTCGGAAAGATTTTGTATCTTGTTTTTCCTTATTCTATAGAGAAACTGCGTCTTGGTGGTGTAGTTTATGGCGTGCTTTGCCCATACTATCTCGCCAGTTTCATCATAAAGAAACTCGCTGGCAAAAATCTTTTTAAAGTGTTTTGCGATAGAGGAGTAAACCATCATCTCTCTTATTCCGCTTGAGATAATATAGTGCTCTATCTCTACGCCCTCTTTTTGTGCCTTTCTATTGAGCCTTGAAAACCAAGTCTCCACGCCTTTAAAGAACTCAATTTTTTTAGCGTATTTTTTATAGACTTCTTGAGTCAGCTTGATGCCTTTTTCATTAGCTTTTTTTTGAGCGAAGTAGAGCGAAGCCAGGATCGGGTCCATGTTGTGTTTGCTTGCAAAAGCGTTCGCCTCTCCATACCAGTCTTCAAGCTCATAGCCAAAAAGGTCTTTGACAAGAACGGCCATGCTATCACTCTTTGCCAGCGTGTCGTCAAAGTCATACATAAACGCAATCTTTTTCATACTGCTTCCTTTTATTTATTGTACAATAAATTTAAAAAAATCAAAATTCATTTGCCATATTTTTTTGTCGAGTATATAATATATTGTAATAAAGGAGCGAAATATGGCAAACATTTTAGATTTTAGTAGTTTTATGGCCAAAAATTGGATATGGCTTGTGGTAATTGGAGCTGTCATATTCGTAGCGGCCATTATCTCAATTATTCTTCTCACAAGAAAACCAAAACAAGAAGAAGCCAAAGAGGAAGAAAAAGTCGAGTATAAAGAAGAGCCTGTCGTAGAAGCTGAGGCCACTGAGGAAAGCGCTAGTGAAGCTGAGGAGCCAGCTCCTGCAAAGTCCGCTACCAAAACCACTACCAAAAAAGCTTCGTCTACTAAAAAAACTGTTAAGGCTGAAGAACCAAAAGAAGAAGTCAAAGAGAAAAAGAAGGTCGAAAAGTATTCAGTCGTATATTCTAAGGAAGACAAGATGTGGGTGGTAAAAAAGAGCGGAACTAATAGGTCTAATCGAAAGTTTAAACTCAAAGCTGACGCTATAGCCTACGCTGAGAAAGTGGCAGAGAAAAACGATATGACTTTTTCAGTAAAGAGCATGAAAGGCAAGTTCCAAAAAGTAAAGACAAACTCAAAGAGCGAAACAAGCCAAGATTAAAGAAATCGAAAGATTTCTTTTTTTATTTATAACGCAAAGACTTTACAAGCTATTACTGTCATATCATCGTTTGCCACACCTCCGCTCCTAGAAAGCGCCTCCTCGACTATTTCCTCAGCTATCATTTGAGGGTTTACGGGTTTTAAGTTGTTAGCAAAGTCCATAAAGTCCTTTTGTGACTTAAAGCTATCATATATTCCGTCCGAGCAAATTATGACAATATCTCCCACTGAAAGAACTTTTTTTGATATGACAGGTTCTACATTTTGGAGTATACCGATGGGCAGAGCTCCGCTCTCTACTACTGAGATAGTACCATCATGCTTAATATACCCTTCAGGCGCTCCCATCTTGATGAAGTCAGCTATGCCTTTCCTAAGGTCCACCACGCACACATCAAGTGCAGAAAACACCTCTTCTTTGTTGAGCATCAAGAGTTTGTTTACGCTTGAGAGCACAATCTCATTGTCAAAGCCCGCCTTGTAAAAGTCTTCGATAAGGCCAATGGCCAGACTAGAGGCGTGCTCAGCTCTCGCCCCACTGCCCATGCCATCACAAATGGCCATCATAAATTTGTCATTTTCTATCCTGACTAGGCTAAAGCAGTCACCACTCACCTGCGAGCCCTCTTTTGTGGCCGAGGCTGTGCCGAAGATAATATCAAACTTTGGAGAAGTTTTGAGCGATACGATGGTCTGCCCTGCTTTGCTTGATAGGTCTCTTGAAGCGACCACCATTTTACTTCCGCAAATCTTGCTTACAAGGCTGGCTATTTTAGGATTTTGAGCATCCTCAGTTTTTACTACAACTGTGGCGCTGACTATGTCTGCGTTTTGTTCATATACGACCGCGTCTTCGCAAATAATGTTGTGATAAGTGAGCTCATCTATTATAGAGTTTTCTTTTCCCGCATCAAAGGTGACGTTTCTAGAGACTTCTCCAGCCAAGTTTTTCATTATCTGCGAGATGCCTGAGAGCTGGTCGGCTATCAAGATTTTGCTGTTGTCCACATTTCCCATGAGGCCCGCATAGCCTCTATATTCTCTTGAAAGCCCGTTTATTGTCGTAACAATGTTTGAGACCCGCGAACACCTAGACGAGAGATATGGCGGAACGTCAAGAAGAGTGGCCTTACCCCTCTCGAGACTAACGTCTATCATCTCCCCAAAGACAGCTTTCGTATCTTCATAACACATTCTGTGGCACATATTTCGCTCTTTGCAGTCCGCACAAACCTTGTCTTTAAGTTCACGCATAAATACCTCTTTCGCGTCTTCCTTTGCCATGCCTCCTCTAATCATAGAACGAAACACAACATCCATCTCGCCAAAGACAGACGAGAGGTCGTTTAGCCTTTTACAAAGCCCCTCTCTAGAGCGATTAACAACATTTCTCATGGCGACATTGCTAGCAAGGCTGAGAAAGTTGTTGTTGAGTTTTTCAAAAACCTTTGTAGGAACGCAGACAAACGCCAAGGCGCTTATGGCGACAGGCAAAATTCCTACCCACGAGTAAGAGTAATACACCCCTATAAAGAAGCCAAGCACAGCCTCTGCGGCAAGCAAGGCCAGCGCCGGCAAAAATTTGTTTTTTACCTTAAACGCCAAGATGACTAGCGCCCAAATTGCAAAAGGCGCGATGAGGACGGGATTGTTTGCGTAAAGCAGAGATCCAAGCCCCATGGTTATAGCGACAACGAGCGTCCCAGAAAACCCGAGCACGTAGGCGGAAAACAAAAGCATAGCGCTAGCGACAAGCTTTATGAGTTCAAAACCATAGAAATTAAACCGCATTAGACCGCAACATACAGCTAAAAGCATTGTACAGCCCGAGACTATCTCTATAGGCGAAAGCCTTGCGTTTATGCCTCTTACAGTTAGCGCCGAGATAAACTGTGAGCAAGCCTGCATAAAGAGCACAGAAATAACGACATTCAAAAAACTGCTGACGATGAGCCCGTGATAATACACGCTGAAAAAGACAAAACCTGCTTGAGAGAGAATGGCGTAAACATAGTAAAGGCTGAGCTTTATAGGCTTTTTAAATTTGTAATGTAGGCCTGAGACTAATAATATAAAAAGAGCTAAGCTTGCGCTCGTGATAACGCTTTCGAGGGTGAAATAATTTAAAAAATACGACAGCGCGAAAAGCGGAGCGAGCACATAGGCCTTTTGGTCGTTCCAGACAAGAGCTAGAAATAGGCCGATGGCAAAAGGATAAATAAAGCCGTTTACCCCTGCTCCAGCGAGTATGTAAAAGAGCGCAAAGCTAGAAAGATATATAAAAAATTGTTTGTTTTTCATGAAAATAGTCTAGCTTATAAAGATTTTTGC
>CALVTI010000079.1 GCA_944361835.1 uncultured Clostridia bacterium | reverse complement strand
AGATCTCCTCTCCGCCCTCTATGACTATCTTTAAAAACTCCTCGACATCGCTCACTTTCTTTGCCGTCTGCACTGCGACTTCAGCCATGGTCCTGATGACAGTAAGGATAGTGCCCTCTTTTGGCTTTGTTACGGCCTTGTATGCCACATTAGACCCTTCTTGAATAGCTTTGGCAAAGGTCTTGGTATTTATCTCTGTGTAGTTTTTTAAAACAGAACAAAAGCCTTTGACTATCTGTGAAGTTATGACACCAGAGTTTCCTCTTGCGCCCCTCAAAGCACCTTTTGCGTACGCTTCGCATAGCCCGTCTAAGCTGTTGTTTATACAGTTGTTTACTTCGTTAACTGCTGATTTCATTGTAAGGAACATATTTGTTCCTGTATCCCCGTCCGGAACGGGAAAAACATTTAGGGAGTCTACTAGTTTTTTGTTTTGGTCTAAAAGGCTAGCCCCCCCCATTATCATCTTTCTAAAAGTTGCACCATTTATCACTTTCTGCATGCTCTATACCTCTATACCCTGACGCCGACGACGTGCACATTCACTGTGTCGACAATCATTCCCGTGAAATTCTCCACGCTATACTTAACAGATTTTTTCATACTTTCAGCAACTGCACTAATAGAAACACCGTATTTAAAAATACAGTAGATATCGATAAATATTCTGTTTTCAAAATTGGTTATCTTAACGCCTTTTGAGTATGGCGAACGCTTTACAAGTTCTTTAAAACTATCTCTAATATTTCTCGAAACAAGGTCAACCACGCCGTAGCAATCTAAGGCAGCATAACCCGCAACGACAGCAATAGCGTCGTTGGAGATGCTTATTTTCCCATAATAATTGTTTGTGTCTACAGTCAAAGTGAAGTTACCTTCTATATAAAAATTTTATGTTTTTTACTTAAAAATATAATCACGTCGCGAGATTACATAAATATAATATACAATATTGCCCAATCTTTTTCAAGTAAAATCTAAGACTTTTTAAACAAATTTGGACAAAACGCTTGCAAAAAGCTCAGCTTAGTGCTACACTTAGCGAGCAAAGAAAGGATATTTTTCAGGAGGAAAAAATGAGCAAGGTATGTGAAATCTGCGGACGAGGAAAGATGAAAGGCAACACGGTTAGCCACTCAAACCGCAAAGCAAATAAACACTATGATGTAAACCTTCAAGAGACCATCATTGAAGTAGACGGCCAAGAAAAGAAAGTAAAGGCCTGCACCAAATGCATCAAAACAGCTAAAAAAGCCTAAGCCACGCGCCATGCCCGCGTGGTTTTTTATTACGAAAGCCTCGAACTTTTCAGCCCGAGACTTTTTTATCCTTAAGATTTTTCCAGTTATAGTATCATATTCTCAATTTGCTTTGCGTTTTGCCTGGTTTGAGTTAAAATATTTGTGTGAGGTATATTTGACAATACTTTGCAAAAACTAAAGAAAAAGGAGTTATTATGACAAAAGTTGTTCAATATGGTTGCGGAAAGATGAGCGTCTACACCATGAGATATGTCACTGAAAAAGGCGGAAAGATTATTGGCGCTTTTGACGTAGATAAGTCGAAAGAAGGCATGGACATATCTGCACTTATGGGCGGAGAAAAAACTGGCGTCACTATTCAAAGCACTGAAAATTTTGAGAAGTTTTTGAAGACCAAAAAGCCAGACATTGTCATTGTCACGACAAAGAGCCTTCTTAGCGACCTTGAAGAAGTTTTGCTAGTTTGCGCTAAGTGCGGAATAAACGCAATCACCACATGCGAAGAAGCCTTCTTCCCTGCAAACAGCAATCCAAAGCTTTTCAAAAAGATCGACAAGTTAGCAAAAGAAAACGGCTGTACGATTTGTGGCTCAGGCTACCAAGATGTGTTCTGGGGCAATCTCATAACAGTTTTGGCTGGAGCTACTCAAAAAATTACGAAAATACAAGGCAAGTCAAGCTACAATGTCGAAGATTATGGCATTGCGCTTGCTGAAGTTCATGGCGCAGGAATGAGCCTTGACGAGTTTGAAGAAAAAGTCGCTAGCGCTGACAAGATTTCTCTTGAAGAGAGAGACAAGCTCATTAAGAGCGGAAAATACACCCCAAGCTATATGTGGAACGTAAACGGCTGGCTCGCTTCCCAGCTCGGCCTTCATGTGACAAAACAAACACAAAAGTGTATACCACAGATTGCCACAGAAAAGATTTACAGTTCTACCCTTGAGATGACAATTCCTAAAGGCAAATGCACAGGCATGAGCGCGGTCGTTACCACTGAGACCGAAGAAGGCGTTGTTATCGAGAGTCAGTGCATTGGAAAAGTATATAGCAAGAAAGAATTTGACATGAACGACTGGACGATTTTTGGCGAACCTGACACTAGAGTCGTGATAGAAAGACCATGTACTGTAGAGCTCACATGCGCTTCAATCGTAAACAGAATTCCTGATGTTATCCAAGCGCCAAGCGGATATTACACCACGGAAAAAATGCCAAAATCCACCTTTTACAAAAAAATCTAAATATCACTTAAAATATCACTTTAGCAAAAAAATCGCCCACCACAGGCGGTTTTTTAATTAAATTAGCAAAAAATTTAGCTTTTTACGCTTTTAAAAACAACCGACATTTTTCTTTCTTCTTTCTTATTTTTTATTTCAAAAACAAACTAACGCAAAAGAAGAGTGAAAAATGAAAAGTGAAGAAAGAAAAATACAAACAAAAAAACTCTCTGCTGAGAGTTTGTTTTTGTTTGGTGCCGAAGGCGGGACTTGCTCCGCTGTTTGGTATTCGCTAGAGGCCTTGCAGCTATCACGCCAGGTCGGGGTCAAATGCCACACAGGGCATTTGCCCTTGTCCTCCCGTTCAAGTCCCGATGAACTATAGTTTTAAAAATAAAAAAGAGCAAAAATTTGCTCTAGTCTTATATCATGGTGCCGAAGGCGGGACTTGAACCCGCACGTTGTTGCCAACAACGGATTTTGAGTCCGTCGCGTCTGCCATTCCACCACTTCGGCATAACTGGGTGTATATTATCACAAACTTAAAGCTTTTGCAAGCAAAATTATTGTTTTGATTTTCTTAAGACTTTTACTAGATAATATATCGAAAGTGAAAGCCCTAATAGTGAAAGGACAGGAATGGCGAGATAAGCAAAGTTCACCTCACTGGTGAGCATATACGAAGTCTCATAAGACTCTCCAGCTTCATTGTAATACACGTCTATATATGTCTGGTCTTCCACAGCATCCACCCTATAAGCTAAAACCGTTCTCCCTCCATACTCCTGCCCGTCTAGTTTGCTCGTAAAGACATAGCGAAGATAATAATATTCGTTTCCCTCCTCATCTTCTGCTGGGATCTGCCCTATTATTGTCGCCGAAGCAATGTGCTCCGTCGAGATGCCACTAGTATTTTCAAAAAACCTTGAAGCTTGCAAAATATTAGGCAAAAAGCCTAGCACAAAGGCTAAGCTGAACAAAACAGTAGAAATAATCAGCGCAAGCTTTTTAGCTTTCATATTTTTATGGTATCACATTTTTTTCAAAATAACAAAACAAAAACGGAACTTTCGTTCCGTCTGTGTCTAAGCTTGTGGAAGAGATTCTATCATTTCTCTAAATACTTCTGCAAAAACCGTAAAGAAAAGTATCGTAAAAACAAGCCCAATAACAATATAAATTACAAAGCCAATAACCCAACCTTTAATAAAGGTGTCTCTCTCAACAGATTTGTCAGGCCAACAAAGCATAATTAAAAGCCCGATAATGCCCAGAAACAAACCGCACACAACGCCAATGCCCTTTTTACTAGAACCCTGTTGAGGTTGTGGTTGTGGTGGCGGAACGTTATACTGCTCGTCCATACATCCTCCTTTATGTATTGAGTATAATGCTATATTATAGGTATTTGTCAAGCGAAATTTGACATTTTTGACAAAATTTTCTAATTTAATATATTTTTTTGCAACAAAAATCCCAAAGCTGAACTTTGGGATAAGTTTTACATATGTTTTCTAGCTTTCTTTCTAGCGGCTTCGCGTTTCTTCTTTTTCTTAACGCTTGGCTTGTCATAGGCTTCTTTCTTTCTTATGTCGCCTATAATTCCGTCTTTTTGACATTTACGCTTAAATCTTTTGAGAGCGCTCTCAAGACTTTCGTTTTCGCCAACCTTAACTGTAGACACCTTCTTCACCGCCTTTTAGTTCTAAAATCTTTGCCATTATACACTCACGGCGCGCCCTTGTCAACAGTTTTACAAAACTTTGCTTGCTTTAGGCACCTTTTAATGCTATTATTATATAGTCTTAGGAGAAAAAATGTTATTAGAGAAATTGGAAGAAATAGCCTTAGCGGCTTTTAAAGGAGCAGGCTTTAAGATAGAAAAAGTAAAAGTGACAGAGTCTAATGTCCCAGAGCGCTGTGACTTTCAAACCAATTCAGCTTTCGAACTAGCAAAGATTTATCACACCTCACCCCTTGAAATCGCCTCTAAAGTAGCTAGCGTGCTCTCAAGCGATGGGCGTTTTGAAAAAGTCGAAGCGTGCGCGCCTGGGTATATAAATTTTGTCTTAAGCGAAGGCTTTTTAAACGAGCTCATTTTAAGCATGGCAGAAAAGGATCATTTTGGACTCGAGCAAACCTCATCAAAAGTAAGCGTGTTAGACTACGGCGGGCCGAATATAGCCAAACCTCTCCATGTCGGGCATTTAAGAAGCGCTATCGTGGGCGAAAGCGTAAAAAGGATTTTGCGCTACGGAGGAAACAAGCCCATCAGCGACGTGCACCTTGGCGACTACGGCTTGCAGATAGGCCAGGTCATTTACGGCATCGAAAAAGAAGGAATAAAAGACATTACGCTTGAAAAGCTCGAGACGCTCTACCCTAAATACAGCGCCCTTTGCAAAGAAGACGAAAGCGTCAAGGAAAAATGCGCAGAAATTACGCTCCTCATGCAAAAGGGCGACAAAAAATATAACGAGTTGCAAAAAATTATCACAAAAGTCTCTGGTGACGATATTTTGAGACTATACAAATATCTTGACATAAACTTTGACCTTTGGGAAGGCGAAGCAGACTCATATAAAGTTATTCCTGAAGTCGAGAAAGACCTTTTGGAGCGCAATATCCTAGAGGTCGGCGAAGGCGGGGCTCTCATCATTCCCGTAGCAGAAGAAACCGACCCTAAACCTCTTCCGCCCTTCATGTTTAGAAAATCTAATGGCGCTTACCTCTATGGCTCAACAGACCTAGCTACACTCTATGATAGAGAAAAGAGATTTTCGCCAGACGAAGTCCTATATTTTGCTGACTACAGACAAGGCCTGCATTATGAGCAGTTTTTTAGAGCTAGCAAAATAGCAAATTACACTAGTGACACTCACCTTGAGTTTTGTGGCTTTGGGACGGTAAACGGAAAGGACGGAAAGCCGTTTAAAACAAGAAAAGGTGACGCTCCAAAACTCGACAGCCTCTTTAGCGAAGTGAAAGAAGTTTTTAAAAATTTTGGTCAAAAAGAGATGAGCGAGGAAGACCTAGACATAATTGTCAATGCCATAATAAAGTTTGCTGACCTTCAAAATAATCGAGAACGCGACTATATCTTTGACATCGAAAAATTTTCAAACACTGTTGGAAAGACTGGGCCGTATATTCTTTACACATATATTAGAACCAAAAAGGTTTTAGATGGCTATGACGGTAAACTAAAACTAGACAAAAGCTTTACTGACATAGAGCGAAAGCTGAAAATAAAACTTCTCAGCCTCGAAAACGCATTTAAAAGAGCGTATGACGAGAAAAAACCTCATTTTATTGCAGACTTTGTCTATGACCTCAGCGTCATTTTAAACTCTTTCTACGAACAAAACAGGCTCAACACCCAAACTGACATAAATGTCAAAGCTTCATGGGCGTATATTTTGAACCTCTCGACAGACGTCTTAAAACA
>CALVTI010000078.1 GCA_944361835.1 uncultured Clostridia bacterium | reverse complement strand
TTATCAAAAAGTACCACAAAAAGGCAAATAAAATGATATAGTTTATAAAATTTTTCTATATCACACTCAAAGATTTGGAAAATCTAAACTCAAAATTTTTAAGAAGAAGCCCAAGCGCTTCGTCAAGGCCTCTAGCGTTTAGCTTTAAAGTCGAGAGTTTTTCGTATGGCGTTTCAGCAAGATGGCGCATTGTGGCGTAGGCGAGCTTTGAAATTTCGACGCAGTCATACGAGCTACAATTTAGACAAACTATCTCGCCCGTGTTAAAATTAAAAAATCTCTTAATGGCAAAGTCACCTGCGCAAGAAGCGCACCTTTGAAGCGAGAGCCTGTAGCCCAGCGAGCCAAAGATGGAAATCAAAAACTTTGAAAGCACATAGCCTCTAGGCAAATTTTCGTACGCGAGGCTCTTTAAACACTTGAGCGTCTCTAAAAAGAGCTGAGCGTTTGGCTCTTCGCCCACTACAATATTGAGCGCCGTCAAGATATTTGCCCCCTCGTAATATCTATCTACGTCTTTTACTATGTCGTAAAAAGTGTCAATCACCTCACACGAGGTCACTGTTTCTCCAGCTAGCACAAACTCTCCAAACAAGAAGAGTTCTTTAGCAAACTTAAGCTTGGCGTTTGGGCTCTTCACACCCCTGAGCGTGGCAAAAATTTTGCCCTCTTCAAGCGAAAAAAGGACAATATGCTTGTCCTTTTCTTTGTAATCACTAGATTTAATAACAATGGCCTTAACTTTCTTTTCCACTAATAACTTCTTTCGTCCTCTTTCACCCTATCTGCTTCTTCTATCGCCATAAAAAGGCTCATGTAGCCAATATTGCCCGTTTCTTTAAACATCTGCCAAGCCAGCCGAGATGTGTCACAAGGAAAACTTTTCATGCTACTTGCCCCCTTTTATAGCTTATTCATTTACACTCATATTATACACAGCCAAATCTAGAGTTGTAAACTATTTTTGAGGCAGTTTTTAAAAATTTAAATATCTGTATAGCCGATTTCTCTTATCATGCTTTCGCTCTGTCGCCAGTTCTTTTTGACTCTCACCCAGACTTTTAGGTTCACCTTTTTACCAAGCAAGGCCTCAATGTCTTTCCTCGCCTGAGAAGCTATCTCCTTTATCTTGCTTCCGCCCTTGCCGATGATTATGCTCTTGTGGCTATCTTTTTCGCAAATAATGTCGACCTCGATATTTACTATCTTTTCCTCTTCGTCAAACCCTTTTATGTTCACAGCCACGCCGTGCGGAAGCTCTTCATTGAGGCCAAGCAGAGCCTTTTCTCTAATGATTTCCGCCGTCAAAAACCTCACCGACCTGTCCGTGACCATGTCATCTTCGTACTCAAAGTTTTTCTCTTCGCTCTCAGGGAGTGTCTTTAAAATTTCTTCTATGAGCGTGTCAAGATTTCTGTTTTTGTAACTCGAAAATGGCACTATAGCCTTAATCGTCTTAATTTTCCCAAGTTCAGCTATGAGCGGAAAAACTTTGTCGTAGTTTGTGAGGTCGACCTTGCTGAGCCCAACGATGAGCGGTTTTTCACTGCTCAGCCTCTCTATCGTCTTGAGCTCTTCGCTTGAAAGCTTTTTGGTGGCGTCTGTGACAAAAAGAATGGTGTCTACTCCGCCAGTGGCACTCCTGACATTTTTCATCATGTATTTGTCGAGCTTGTTTTTGGTTCTGTGAAGCCCTGGCGTATCCACAAAGACGAGCTGAAAGTTTTCTTTTGTCATGATGCCTAAAACGTTGTCCCTTGTCGTCTGTTTTTTAGGCGAAACTATGGCTATCTTCATGCCCACAAAGGCGTTTAAAAGCGTGCTCTTGCCCGCATTGGTGTTTCCAATAATCCCGACATATCCAAACTTATACATACTTTCTCCCAAGCCCAAACTCGCTCAAAACTCTCTCAGCAAAACCCATCATCTCGCTCTCCTCTTCTGCTGTCTCATGGTCATAGCCAAGAAGGTGCAACAGGCCATGAAGCGCCAAAAAACACACCTCTCGAGAGTAAGAGTGGCCATACTCCTCAGCCTGAGCTCTCGCCACGCTTTGGCAAATAGCTATGTCGCCTAGGTTCACGCTCCCGTCCAGCGGGCTAATCTCGCTAGCAAGCTCGCTAAGGCTCAGCTTTTTGCCCACAAACTCAAGGCTAGGAAAAGACAAGACGTCTGTGACTTTGTCTATCTTTCTAAACTCCCTATTGAGCCTCCTTATCTCTTCCTCACTCACAAAGGCCACACTGACAGAAAAGTTTTTAAAGCCGAGCCCGCTCTCTTCTATGGCCCTCTCAAAAATCTTTTTTATCTTCCTCTTGAGGCAAAAACCTCCGCCTCCTGAAAAGTATATCTTCATACGTTCAAATAATACGCCACCCGCCCCCAAAAGTCAAGAAAAAAAGGCCCCGAGCTCCGCCCGAGGCCTTTAGATATAAAGTTTAGGATTTTTTCCAGTAATAATTATAATAAGTCGACTTTAAATAAGTCGCTGCTGTAGAAGCGTTAGACAAACTACTAGAGCTTATGCTCCTCCCAGAGGTCGCCGTCGAGGATGTGGAGCGCCACCAGCCTGTAGGGTCTTTAAAAGTTGCTGAGATTAAGCCTGAAGAGAGAAAAGCAGCCCTTTCTATACTTGTCACGCTTGCTGGAATAGTTATTGAGGTGAGTGAGCTGCAATAGTAAAAAGCATATGCCCCTATTCTTGTAGTATCATCATCTAATGTTGCTGAAGTGATATTTTTATCAGCTGCAGTTAGAGCTATCTTCTCTCCATCATATGAATAATATTTCACTCCACCTGACTCTAATATTCTGGTTGGCTCTGAAGCAGAAGTGTGGATCACTTTGGCGTATTGCCCAACTCCACCATGTGTTGAAGTGTCGTCCCCTATTGCTATATTTAAGCTAGATAAATTGTATACTTCTGCTAAAGCATAGCAACTATCAAAAGCACCATCTCCTATACTCGTCACACTAGCTGGAATTGTTATTGCGGTGAGCGATCTGTGCTTGTAAAAAGCACCTAGATTTATTTCTGTAGTATCATCATCTAAGGCCACTGAAGTAACTGCAGTTCTATTTACTACTGTATTTAAAGCTATTTTATCGCTTCCATAGACATAATATTTCACTCCGTTTGACTCTACTATTCTAGTAGGCTCTGAAGCTGAAGTGTGGATCACTTTAGCGTATCGTCCAGCTCCGCCGTTTGTTGAATAGCTTTCTCCTACAGTTATATTGAAGTTAGACAAATTGTAGACTTCTGCTAGAGCATAGCAAAATCGAAAAGCAAAAATTCCTATACTTGGCACTCCAGCTGGGATCGTTATTGAGGTGAGCGAGTTGCAATCGTAAAAAGCATAACCCCCTATACTCGTCACTCCAGCTGGAATCGTTATTGAGGTGAGCGAGTGGCACTCGTAAAAAGTATAACCCTCTATACTCGTCAGCTGACTCCCTGAAGCAAAAGTCACTGAGGTGAGAAAGTAGCACTTGTAAAAAGCCTGACTCCCTATACTCGTCACACTAGCTGGAATCGTTATTGATGTGAGCGAGTTGCAACCGTTAAAAGCACTATTTCCTATACTCGTCACTCCGGACGGGATCTCTATTGAGGTGAGCGAGCTACAAGAGACAAAAGCACTATTTCCTATACTCGTCACTCCTGCTGGAATCGTTATTGAGGTAAGTTGGCTACAAGAGTAAAAAGAGCGATCCCCTACAGTCTTCAACGTGGTAGGCAAAACAACTTCTTGAAGAGTGCTGGTTAAATTATAATAGGTCGCTGAAGATGCTGAACTAGCACTATAAGTTGCAGTTATGTTCAGCCAGTCTGGAATAGTAACCTTTGTGTTATCCCCTGCCGTTATGTTTACGCTAACGAGCGTTCTATCTGCTACAACATAGTTTGTCAAAAATGTGGATGAGAGTGTCTGGGCGGAAGTCTGAACTGTAGATGTATCATATGTTGTAGTAAAAGTTGTAACCTTATCACCATTGGTAAACGTATTAGTTTCTGTTACTGTTGTGCCAGAAGAAGAAGTTACTGAAAAAGTTTCTTGACCTTTTGTCCAGGTCGTAGTGTCGCCGTCTGTGGTAACACTAAAACCTGCTAAAGACTCAGGAGCTATGTAGCTTTGGTCTGTTGGGCTAGACTCGCCTATCTCTATCGTCACACTCGTGCCGTTTTGGGAAATAGACCTGTTTGGATTTTCGAGGTGGAAATAGCACCTGAAGGTCTCTTTTGCTCCTTGAGCGAGATTGCCTGTCGGCGTGTCAGCGGTGGCGATGACATTAGTGTCGCTGGCGGTGGCTGAGACTGTTATGGCTTCAATGACGTTGGAGCCTATGTTCTCTACTGTAAAGGTGTAGACCACCCAAGTGCTGGAAGCTGTGAAGGTTTGATTTGGAAGAGTCATTTGGTCTGTGCCGGCGTTGGTTACTCCTACGGTGATGACTGTGTCGGCTGGGTTGGCTGAGCCTGCGCCCTCTGTGAGGTCGGCGGCGTCTCCAACTGGCTGAGAGGCCATGAGCTCACTTTTGCCGTAGAGCTTGAAAGCCACGCCCTCAGCTGTATAGCTCACGTTTGAGTTTATGGTCACGTTTACACTGGTTGCTGCGATGACGCCAAAGACCATGAGAGCTAAAGTCATGCTGATTGAGGCTATCGTGGCGAAGAGTTTAAATTTCTTTTTCATATTTCTCCTTTTATCTTAAGTTTAACTAAAAATGCTACAAAAATCTCACTTTGTACAAAAAGCACAGCGCAGGCGGCATTTTTCTATTCTCAAAGAAAACTGCCAGGCTTTCGCTAGATTTATCTTACGGCGAAGCCGTCGAAGCATTTTCGTTAAAAGTGTACCCCCCCCCTGGCCCTTTTCCAAGCGATTTGAAGCACTTTTTCAAAATTTCTCAAAAATTTTTTTCGAGGAGGCTGAAAAGCGAGTGGAGCAAGGCTCGACAAGTCGGGTCTCGCAGGAGCGTACTAAGGCGTACGTGACTGTGAGGCCCGGCTTGGCAGTAAACGCAGCTCCGCGAAGCTTTTCAGCGGGCGAGAAA
>CALVTI010000077.1 GCA_944361835.1 uncultured Clostridia bacterium | reverse complement strand
GCAATTCATTGCACATTTTGCGTTAACAAAATTTAAAATTTAACTTGCTTAAATTTTAATATCACATAGTTTACATTAACAAAGCGACAATTTTTTCTATATCGTAAGGTCGGATGATTTGTTGGTTCTCTTTTGCTTCATAGTTTCGGTCAAAAACATAGTCTGCCTTTGTTTTAGACTCGATGACATTACCGCGAAGAGATAGAAGCCTGTAGAGATTGAAACTAGCAAGATATTGGGTATTAAGATATGGCAAAATTGTTTTAACAACCCCACTTGATACCACGCCGGCATTGCTTGCAAGCACTTGATTGATGATTACTATTTCGTTTGTATCAAAATCAATAGCAAAGCCAATATAAGCACGGCTTTGTCCTTTAACATGAATTTTTAATTCGATGTTCTTTGGTGACCATGCATTGGTGTTTAGATTGTCTTTATTTTGATAACCACAATAGATTTCTCCACTATTCAATGTGGAGCCATAGCCATTCAATGTGAATATTGCATACTTATAACCAAGAGCCTTTAATTCTTCGATATCAAAATCAATATATTCCGCACCATTTCTATTTCTATTATCGCCAGAAGTTAAAGCGCTATTTCCAAAAAGTTTTTTGCTATAATTTCCCCAATAGAGAATTTGTGGATTATTTGTTGAATGTAAAAATACAACAGATGCATCGATGTCAAATGCGTCTTTCCAATAGCTGAAAGTTCTAATATATTTGCCATTTATAGTAAGCCTACTGCCAGAAGGTAAAACATCTAGGCCCGTGCCGATTGCGCTGGTGTTCAATGGTAAGCCTAAATGTCTAAATTCGCTATCTATATAGACATTTCCAAGGCTTGGTTTGTTTTTATAATAGTTTGTAATTTTTTCAAGCATAATTTTTTTCACCATCATTTTTGTGGCGCTTGACAATTTAGATTTTCTATATGTAAATTCATATTCTGTTTCAATATGATTTTTCATGGTGTTATTTTTATAAAATTTAAACACTCTTGGCTTTGAGTAGTCATCTAAAATAATGCCTTGTAAGAGTTGTATTAAAACTATTGGATTTTTATCTTTAACAAAGCTTAAAATTTTATCAACATCCTCTTTCTTTGCGCGCGACAAAAGAAAGATTAGATTTCTTTCAAGGAGAGAGCCATTTTTAGCATAAATCTTTGTAGCCTCAACAATCTTTCCTTCATCAATAAGTTTTTTAGCGACAGAAAAAGGACTTGACAAGTTACTTTCAAGTGGCATCGTTAAATTTAATTTTTTTATAATTCTGTTATAATATTTTGCTTGTTTTTTTGTTAAGAAACAATTACTCGCATTTTCAACTGCAATCTCCAAAATTATTTTTTTGTCGTCAGGGATGGTTATACTTTTTTTCTCACCAACAAGTTGTATGCTAAGTTTGACAACATCTTTTTTGTCTAACATTTTTGCAAAATTGCTTGTTTTATATTCTATTAAAGCAAGAATGATGTTGTCTTTACATTTTATAGGTTCGCCATTGTAGTACCCGTTTGTGTAAAGCCAAAAAAATTCATTTTTTTCATCTATTGCCCAAGGGCGGGAGTAAGAGCAAAAATTAAGCAAAATTTCTTTTAAGATTTTTTCGCTTTCCTCTTCCGTTATAATTTTGTATTTTCTTAAAACGACCTCTTCTCCTTCTTTATACTTAGGAAGAATTTTTTTGAACACAGGCACGCGTTCAAAAATACTTTCATCAAAAGAAAAAGGTCCGTCCGTAAATTCAATTTTTAAGTATGATACTAATTGCTCAATGAAAAGTTCATTGCATGAATAATATTTAGTGTCTTGAGGATTTTTATAGAAAGAGGCAGGAATTTCTTCGCCATAGAAGTTTGAAATAGTGATTAAGTTCTTATTTGAAAGAAGGTTAGGTTTGTCTACAACAATTCCAAATTGGTTTAATAATTTCGCAGATAAATAAAGCGCATTTTTCTTATCCGCTTTTTCGTCAACAACTAAATATCTGCGTTTAAGTAGTATTTGCTCCTTCATCTTCCACCTCTAAAAAAATATAAGCATATTAGGCCAATCTAGTCTTTTAAATTAGGAAGAAATAAGAGTTGGCTCGAATGCTTACATATAATGTATAGCATAAAATAAATTACTTGTCAATAGATTTTTAATTAAAAGTACCTGGTCTAGCGTGAGGCCGGATAAGGTGGAAAAATGTAATAAAGAGTAGCCTCGGCTGCGCTTTTTAATTTTGATACCACTTTTTGCCTGCTGTGTAAATAAGTTCAACTATGTTTGATTTGTCGCTTTCCACTGTGGTGTCGGTGGCGTAATTGGTCATCTTAGTGATTAGGTAATAAGTGTTTATTTGCCCAGAGACTATTCTTTCTTTAAAAGTTTGTTTGCCTAGCTCGCCCGTATAGGTGTTTATAAGTTTAGGTTTTCCATCTTTTACTTTATAGAGCTCATAACTTAGAAAATGTTGGGCGTCAAACTCAAGCACAGCCATTCCATCTTCGACTCTTCCATTTAGCTTTGCAGGGAGCACTTTGACAAAAGATTTTGACTCTTCACTTGGCAAATTAAACTTTGAAAAAACCTCTTTCATTCTATATCTTTCAGGCACGAGTGAATTTGCTTTAGTGACCTTGTGAGAGCTTTCTAGCTCTAAAAGGTCAATCTCTACTTCTTCCACACTAGACGGCTTATAAAACTTTGATGGCTTGTGAGAGGAATAAATTTTATTAAAATATAGTTTGACTGTTTCTGTAGGCAAATTACCTCCAGCTATTTTTGACGGCTTGTTTGAAAAATTTCCTACCCAAACACCGACAAGGTCCTCAGTGGTGTAGGAGATATTGTAGGCGTCTGTGTTGCCTTTGCTAGAGCCTACTGTGCCTGTCTTTGACGCTATTTCATAGCCTAAAGAAGAGAGCTTTTTGGCAGTGCCAACTTGAGCGGAAGACTTAAGTATGTCCGTCATCAAATATGCGCTGTCCTCTCTAAATATACTTTTCTTCTCAGCATTATTTTTATAAATAATTTTACCCTCACTGTTTGTGATATAACTTACAAATTTAGGCTTTATGAATTCTCCGTAGTTTGAGATAGCAGTGTAGGCCCCGGTCAGGCTTTTTAAATCCGTGCCGTAGGTCATGCCTCCTAGCGCTACTGCATAGCCCGAGTCTTCTGGAGCAAACTCTATTCCAGCTTTTTCAGCGTAAGCCTTTATTTTATCTACGCCAAGATATGACGCTACTTTTATCGCTGGGATATTTAAAGACTTTGACACGGCATCTCTTACTGAGATATATTCACTATAGGTGTTTGAGACATTTTTTGGCGTATAGCCATCTATGTTTATGGGCTCGTCAAGCAAAAGCGTAGCGGGGCTAATCATATCTTCGTTTAGGGCAGGGCAATAGACCATGATAGGTTTTATGGCACTGCCAGGTTGGCGCTTTTGCTCTAAAATTCTAAAGACTGAGCTTCCTGAAAAGGCCTCTATTTCTCCAGTTTTTGAGTTCATGCTAATGATGGCCATATCGTTTTCACCGAGCTCACTCTTTTGTCTTTCTAATATTTCTTCTAGTGCACTTTGCTTAAAAGAATCTTGAAAGGTGTAGATTTTGTATCCGCCTAAGGCTATTTGCTTTGCTGGTAGTTTTAAGATATTACAGGCTTCTGTTATGGCGTTTTCGCTGTAAGAGTTTAGCCTGTTTTCATCAAGCTCTTTCAGGTCTAAGCTTATTGGGAGAGCTATAGCCTTACTATATTCGTCCTCAGTGATTTTCTCATCTTTTAGCAGCTCGTTCAAGACCAAATTGCGTCTTTTAGTGCAATTTTCCGGCTTGCTTGTAGGCGAGTATGTAGCAGGCGATTTGATAAGCCCAGCTAAAATGCAGGCTTCGTCTAAAGACAGCTGTTTTGCTGGTTTTGAGAAATAGTGCAGGCTTGCGTTTTCAATGCCATAACAGTTGTCTCCAAAGTAAATGACATTTAGGTAGTTCTCGAGTATTTCATCTTTTGTGAAATATTTTTCAAGTTTTAGCGCAAGAGCTATCTCATTTATTTTTCTTGAGAAAGTCTTTTGGCTTGAAAGATGAGTGTTTTTAATAAGTTGTTGGGTGATGGTTGAGGCGCCTTGTTTTAAGTTCCAGCTTTTGAGATTAGTCAAAAAAGCCTTGCCCATGCGTTTTATATCTATCCCGTGGTGGGAGTAAAATTTTTTGTCTTCAATGGATATAAACGCCTGTTTTACATATGATGGAAGCGAAGCTAGCGAGGCGTGGTTTGAGGAAATACTGTTTTGCTCTTTGAGAGGTTTGTTTTTAGCGTCAAAAATCTCTATAGAAAGGCTGGTCTCCGTTATTTTTGCAGGGTCAAACAGAAGGTTTGCTTGATGAAAGGCATAAATGGTTACACCTCCTAAAACAAAAACTGTTAGTGCAAGCCCAACTATTAGTGATATGAGCGTAATCTTAAGTGCCTTCTTCATCAAGAGTTATTATGCTATAAATACTATCATTTTATACTCTCATAGCTCTTAATTTCTACAAAAAGATTGGAATTTGTGAGAATATGTAGTATAATGCTAGCTGTGGAGAAAAGATATTTCATAACGACTTTTGGCTGTCAACTCAATGTCCACGAAAGTGAGAAGCTAGCTGGCATGCTGGAAGAACTTGGATATATTGAAGGCAATGACATTTCTTCTGCCGATGTCATTGTTTTTAACACGTGCGCAATCAGGGAAGGAGCTCAGGATAGGGCAATAGGAAATATCGGCTCTCTTAAGAAGATAAAGAGAAAACACCCAGAAAAGATTGTCGCAGTCTGCGGTTGTATGACCCAACAGCTCAGTGAGAGCGAGTGGCTGAAAAAAACTTTTCCTTTCGTCGACATTATCTTTGGCACGAGCAATCTCTATGAGTTTAAAGATTTTCTTCAGCGAAGGCTGGCTGGCGAGAAGAGAATACTTGAGCACAGTGAAGATTTTAACCTAGAAGGAGAAAACGTAGCTCTAAAACGCACCAGCGGAAACAACGCCTGGATAAATATAATGCAAGGGTGCAACAATTTTTGCACTTATTGTATAGTTCCGTATGTAAGAGGCAGAGAAAGAAGCAGAAGTAGCGATGAAATTTTGGAGGAAATAAAAGAAGCTTTAAAAGGCCCTAAATACACTTCAGTTACGCTTCTAGGGCAAAATGTAAACTCTTATGGCCAAGACCGCGATGAAATAAGCTTTGCTGAGCTTTTGAGGAAAATCTGCGCTTTAAAAGGCAATTTTAAAGTAGGTTTTATGACTTCTCATCCAAAGGATCTCACGAGCGAAGTCATTGACGTTATAGCAAATGAAGACAAGATGAAAAAAGAGATTCATCTGCCTGTGCAGAGTGGTAGCAATAAGATTTTGGCGAAGATGAATAGAAAATACACAAGGGAAAGTTATCTTAAAATTGTAAAAGAAATTAGGGAGAAAATTCCTGATTGCAGGATTACTACTGACATAATAGTGGGCTTTCCAGGCGAAAGTGAAGAAGATTTTGAAGAGACTGTCAGCCTTTTGAAAGAAGTAAAGTTTGACGACATCTTTGCCTTTATGTATTCAAAGAGGAAAGGCACTGTAGCTGAAAAGATGGAAGGTCAAGTTCCAGAGGAAATAAAGAACAAAAGAGTAAACAAATGTTTGGCTCTTCAAAAGGAAATAAAGAGGAGCAAGCTGGAGGACAGATGACAAAACTTACAGACAAAGTCGACAGAAGTAAAGTTACGGACATGATGAAGCACTATCTGGCGACCAAAGATGAGTATGAAGACGAGATTTTGTTTTATAGGCTAGGAGACTTTTATGAGCTCTTTTATGACGACGCCATACTCGTCTCAAAGCTCTTAGACCTCTCGCTTACTAGCAAAGCTTGCGGGCAGGACGAACCAAAAGCGCCAATGTGTGGCGTGCCTTTTCATGCAGCTGAGGGCTATATAGCAAAGCTTATAAAACTCGGCTACAAGGTGGCTATTTGCGAGCAATATGAAGTGCCTAGCGCTGGCAGTAAGAAGGTGGTCGAAAGAGAGGTCTCAAGAGTTATTACAGCCGGCACAGTCACAGAGGACTCAATGCTGGACGAGAAAGCCAATAACTATATAATGGCCATAAAGACTGGCGACGAAAGCATTGGAGTGGCTATATGTGAGATGACGCTTGGAGTATTTAAAATAGCCGAGCTTAAGACCAAGGCAGACCTTGATAGCTTTATAGCTAAAGAAATACCAGCTGAGATTATTGGAGATGAGAAAGCTTTGCAGTTTAATGAGCTCCCGACAATCAAATCGGGCTCTGCGCCAAGAATAAGAAAGTATTTAGATTGGGCTTTTGAAAATCCTTCGGCTAGAGAAATATTAAGAGAGCAATTTGGTCCAAACTGCTTCAATGTCTATGAATTTAAACCGGACTCCAACATGGCATTGGCGGCGGGCGCTGTCATGCAATATATGAAGGAGACTCAAAAGTGCAGCTTTGCTCATATAGACAAGATTATAAAGATAAACACCTCAAACTATATGTCTATAGACACAAACACAAGACGAAACCTAGAAATAGTCGAAACTATTAGAGAGAGAAAAACGGAAGGCTCGCTTTTATCTATCTTAGACAATACATGCACTAATATGGGGGCTAGACTAATAAGGACTTGGCTAAGCGAACCTCTTCTTAATGAAAAAGAAATAAACAATAGGCTGGACACAGTAGAAGGGTTATATTCGCGTATAATGCTTAGAGACAACCTAAAGACTATTTTAAAGTCCGTGTATGATATGGAGAGAATTGCGGGCAAAATTGTCATGAATAAGTTTTTGCCTAGAGACTGCAAAAACTTGAGGGAGAGTTTGAGAGTGCTGCCTGAGATAAAAATGTTGCTTGAAAACTCAGGCTCTGAAAAGCTTCAGGCGTTTGGGGCTAAAATAGATACGCTTCCTATGATTTTTGACCTTTTAGAGAGGGCAATAAACGACGAAAATTTACCACTTCTTGTAAGGGACGGCGGCGTTATAAAACAGGGCTACAACGCTCAGCTTGACGAATATCGCTCCGTGGATGCAGATTGCTCTGGCTGGGTGACAAAACTTGAGCAGGCCGAGAAAGAAGCGACAGGTATAAAGAATTTGAGAATTTCTTACAACAGAATCTTTGGCTACTATATTGAAGTGAGCAAGAGCCAAATTGATCAAGTCCCTATAAGATATATGCGCAGGCAGACTATAGCAAATGGCGAGAGATATATCACAGAAGAGCTCAAACAGCTAGAGGACAAAATTTTAAATGCCAGAGACCTAGGTCTCAAGCTTGAGATAGAGCTCTTTGACGAAATCTCTAATGTTTTAAAAGAGCATATTTTGACTATAGAGAATGATGCTAGAATCTTGGCCGAACTCGATTGTTTGCTCTCTTTTGCGCAAGTAGCAGCTAAAAACAACTATTGTAAGCCACGCGTTAGCGTTAAATTTGAGCACATAAAGATAGAGGGCGGAAGACACCCAGTAGTCGAAGAATATCTAAGGGGCGAACAGTTTATCTCAAACGACACGCTTCTAGATTCAAGCGACAACAAAATTATGGTCATAACAGGCCCAAATATGGCAGGAAAGAGCACATATATGAGGCAAGTGGCTGTCATTACACTTATGGCGCATGTCGGGTGTTTTGTGCCTGCCAAAACGGCCGAAATAGCTATTGTTGACCGCATCTTCACAAGAGTAGGGGCGAGTGACGATTTGGCTTTTGGCCAGAGCACTTTTATGGTCGAGATGAGTGAAACGGCAAACATCTTAGCAAATGCTACCAATAGAAGCCTTGTTATTCTAGACGAGATAGGCAGAGGCACTTCGACCTTTGACGGCCTTAGCATAGCCTGGGCAGTGCTTGAGTATATAGCTAGAGACTTAAAGTGTAAGACGCTCTTTGCCACACACTACCACGAGCTCACGAGATTTGAAGGTAAGCTAGAAGGGGTCAAAAACTACAAAGTAGGCGTGAAAGAAGTAGGGGGAAGCATCGTTTTCTTAAGAAAAATTTCAAGAGGCGGAGCAAACAAGAGCTTTGGCGTCGAAGTAGCTTCTTTAGCCGGGCTTCCAGAAGTCGTTATTTCAAGAGCTAGAGAGATAAGCAAAGGCCTCGAGAAATCAAACTTATATAAAGACATGAATGAGCTAGACGAGAGTTCTCTCAGTCCAGAACTTGAGCAAAACGCTCTTGAGATTATGGGTGTGCTTAAAGATTTGCAAATAGAGAAAGTCACGCCACTTTCAGCTTTGGAAATACTAAACGACCTTGCCACAAAGGCTAAGAAATAGGAGGAAGAATGTCAAAGATACATATTCTAGACAAAAGCGTCAGCAATCGTATTGCAGCAGGCGAAGTGGTCGAGAAGCCAGCCTCTGTAGTCAAAGAACTCGTCGAAAACAGCATAGATGCTGGAGCAAGCAAGATTAGCATTGAGATAAAAAATGGCGGAATTAAAAAGATATGCATTCAAGATGATGGCTGTGGGATAGAAAAGGATGACGTCATAAACGCCTTTATGCCTCACGCTACAAGTAAGATAGAGACAGCTGACGACTTAGACAAAATTTTCACTCTAGGCTTTAGGGGAGAAGCTCTAGCCAGCATTGCGTCTGTCAGTCAGGTAGAAATGGTCACAAAAACAGAAGACGCCGAAATAGGTACTGGAATAAAAATAAACGGAGGAGAATTTGGAAAGCTCTATTGCATAGGGGCAAACAAAGGCACACAAATCACAGTCAACAATCTTTTTTACAACACTCCTGTTAGACGAAAATTTTTGAGAAAAGAAAAGACAGAGGAGGGGGAAATTACCTCTTTAGTTGAGAAACTTATTCTTTCTAATCCAAACATTAGATTTAAATACATAGTAGACGACAAAATCAAATACAACACCACAGCTAGTAGTACTCTCGATGATATATACGCTATATATGGAAAAGAAATAGCTGAAAATGTTATCCCTGTAAACGAAGCAAAAGAGGATTATGTCTTAAAAGGATATATTGGAAGGCCTGAAATTTCCAAACCAAATAGGTCTTACCAGACGCTTATCATAAACGGGCGTATTGTTAGAAGCGCTTTTGTCAGCAATGTCATCCAAGAAGTTTATGAAAACTTTTTGATGAAAAACAAATATCCACTCTATGTGCTCTCTCTCACTCTTCCTCCAGAGAGCCTTGATGTAAACGTTCACCCATCAAAACTTGAGGTGAAGTTTGAGAATTTAGCGTTTATACATAGGCTTTTTTCGGGAGCTGTCTACTCCGCACTTATGGAACAAGACCTGACTAGAAAAGCTACTACTCTTGACGATGAGTTTAAAGAGCTTAAAAAAGAAGATGTAGTTTTTTACGAACTTCCAAAAGACGAGGGGGTGAGCTTTAAGGAACAAGACACTCCCATTGGCGAGCTCCCAAGAGAGATTTCACTTTCAAGCGTAGAGGCTTTTGAGAAAGTTGAGCCTAAAAAGATAGACCTCAAATCTAGTGAAAGTGACCTTACAAATATGATGCTTGGAATGAAAAGTGTTCACCAAGAAAGTTTTAAAGAAGCTGTTTCCAAAGCGGAGATTAAGGGCGTCATTTTCAAAACATATATACTAGCCGAAAAAGACGACTCGCTGTATATTATCGACCAACACGCAGCGCACGAAAGAAAGATTTATGAGGAGTATAAAGAAAGGCTCGAAAAAGGCGAAAATGTCTCTCAAGCTCTTCTTTCGCCTTATGGGTTTAGTGTAAACGCGTATGAGTTTGATTTTATTTCAAGTCACATTGACGCTTAGCGAGAAATGGGGTTTGAAATAGAGGCGTTTGGAGATAAAATGTTTAGAGTGACAAGCGTACCGTACATGTTG
>CALVTI010000076.1 GCA_944361835.1 uncultured Clostridia bacterium | reverse complement strand
GACATATCAATGGCGCACCAGTTGTCACGCCAGTGGCATAGCTGGGTAGCGATATATGGAAAGGATAAACGCTGAAAGCATCTAAGCGTGAAACCTGCCTCAAGATTAGATATCCCATAACATAAGGTAGTAAGACACCTTGTAGACCACAAGGTTGATAGGTCGGAGGTGGAAGTGCAGTAATGCATGTAGCTGACCGATACTAATAGGTCGAGGGCTTATTCAAATACAAATTGAAACATATTTGTGTCTTAGCATTTCAAACTATTATGCAGTTGTCAAGGCTCTAAAGAGTTCTTGAATAAGAATTGTTTGGTCTTGAACCAGACTCAGTGACGATAGAGAGAAGGTCCACCTGTTCTCATCCCGAACACAGAAGTTAAGCTTCTCATCGCCGAAAATACTTGACTGGAAACGGTCCGGGAAGATAGGGCATCGCTGGGTTACTAAAAAGCGCCATCCCCGCAAGGGGGTGGCGCTTTTTTCGTAACGCCTCGCCTTGGGGCGAGGCTCTGCGTTGCCGTGAGGCAACGCAGGCCAGCGATGCCCGAAGTCATTTCTTAAAAAAGTTAAAAATTTTTAAAAAAAATTGGCACTATTTGTTTGACTTTGCTAGCACTCTGGTATATAATATGCTTGCATTTGAAAATGCAGGAGGTAAAAATTATGAAAAATGATAAATTTGATTTGGTAGCAAGAAACAATGATGGCTTTGGTCTGTTCGACCCTTTCTTTAGTGATTTCTTCGACGTGCCAATGCTTAACAGAAGAGATTTTAACAGGTTTAGTAGCATGATGAAGACCGATGTTAAGGAGACTAAAGACGGTTATGCTCTTGAAGTCGAGATGCCAGGCATTAAAAAAGATGAGATTTCTCTTGATCTAAACGATGGCTATTTGACAATTACAGCCAAGAGAGAACAGCATCATGACGAAGAGGATAAGAAAGAAAACTTTATCCGCAGAGAGCGTAGCTATGGCCAGATGAGACGTTCGTTCTATGTAGGTGACATAGACAAGAGCGAAATAGACGCCCGTCTTGACAATGGCGTTTTGCAAATATCTCTTCCAAAAAAGAAACAAGAACAAAAACCAAACCGCATCGAAATTAAATAAAAAATTTTTTTTGAGACAGCTCTCTTGAGTTGTCTTTTTTTAGCTATAATAATATTATGACGAAGTAGATTTTAAACGCTCAACAGCTTAAAATCATAAAAGCTAAATTTTCAGCACTGTTTTGTTTAAAAAAGTGCAAATTCATATTGGGAGAAAGGCAAGAAAGTTTATGGTCATTATATAAAGAGATGTCTAAGAAGAAAAAATCATTTTCATTTCTGCTTTAAATGCAATTTTTACGCCAAAATAATTTTGATTAAAAATACGAACCCCAGCAAATTTTCAGAGTTCGTATTATTTATTCGTGGCGGAGAAAGAGAGATTTGAACTCTCGCGCCGGTTTCCCGACCTACTCCCTTAGCAGGGGAGCCCCTTCGGCCTCTTGGGTATTTCTCCATATAGGGTTGTCTCAATTTATTATAGGAGCTGAGGTGGCTCCTTTTGGTCGCACTCTTGCGCCTTTTGCGCTCCTATGTGCGTGGTATTAATATACCATAAACGAGACCGACTGTCAAATATTATTTTAAATCTTTGCAGATGTTTCAATAAAACTTTGCGAGCATATATATTATATGTTATAATATCTACATTAAACAAAGGAGATTTTATGTTTGATAAAATTTTGGACAAAGATGAGCAGATTATTGAGACTTTTAAACCCAACAAGACTGCGCTCTATGTAAAAGTTGTTGTGACTTCACTATTGTTTTTAATCTTTCTCTTTGGGGTGGCATGCATAGGAATGTTTGTGCCGGGAGAGGATGCGACTGGAGTGCCGATTGTTTGGATAACTTTGCCTATAGGGCTTCTTGTTTTGTGTGAAGTTATTATATTGATTTGTGCGAGGGCGTGGTACAACAAGACTTCGTATGCTTACACAAACAAGAGAATTATTATGAGAACGGGCATTATTGGCGTGGATTACAAGTCGCTAGACATTAAGATGATAGGGGCGATGGATGTATATGTTTCTTTTCTTGACAAGATAGTAAACAAAGATACAGGCTCACTTCGCTTTGGAAGCATGTCTAGCCCTATAAACGGCCAGGCGGGAGCTTTTGTGTTTGCGCATGTTCAAAACCCTTATGAGAGCTACAAAAGGATAAAAGAGTATGTCGAGGAGAGCAAAGAGAGCGTAAAACAGTAAATAGAGAAGATAAAAAGCGCCGTTAGGCGTTTTTTTATATGTTTTTGTTGTTGGCTAGGGAGAAATATAATTGACAAAATGTTTTGAGTTTAATAAAATAAAAGACAGTTTTTTGGAGAATGATATGATTGATTTGGAAAAAATCGTGCCTTCAAATTTTATAGAGGCCGAAATTTTAGAGGATTTGAAGGCGGGAAGAAGTAAAGAGGTTGTGACTCGCTGTCCTCCAGAGCCGAGCGGTTATTGGCACATCGGCCACTGCAAGGCGTGGACTATAAACTTTGAGACGGCACTCAAATTTGGAGGTTACACATATCTTAGAATGGACGATACAAATCCAAGCCGTGAGCAGGGTGAGTTTGCAGAGAGCTATGTCGAAGACCTAAAATGGCTAGGCTATACGCCAAAGGCTGTTGTGTATGCCAGCGAAGCATATTTTGACAAGATTTACGAAATAGCTGAAGAGATGATTATGAATGGCTATGCCTATGTAGACGAGCTTTCGCAGGAAGAACAACTCAAAATGAAAGGCACGCTTACAGAGCCAGGGCAAAACAGCCCATTTAGAGATAGACCTAGAGAGGAAAGCGTGAGGCTCTTTAGAGAGATGAAGGCTGGCAAGCACCCTGACGGTTCGCTCACGCTTAGAGCTAAGATAGATATGGCTCACCCAAACATTTTGATGCGTGACCCTATTATGTATAAGATATCAAGAGA
>CALVTI010000075.1 GCA_944361835.1 uncultured Clostridia bacterium | reverse complement strand
CATGGGTCGTTTTTTGTTTTAAGAAGAAGCTCGTAGTCATTCCAAACTTTTTTAAAAAACAGTTTGCTTGAAGCATAGTCGAGATGCCTCCAAAGGTGATGAGGCCTGTCGCGAGAACGGTCTTGAGAGTGAGAGAAAGCTCTGCTACGCTCGCTAGCGCCTGACACCCTCTAGTCATTTCAAGCAGGCCATAGAGGACTGCGTTTGTTATGCTTTGACTTACGCCAAATTTTTCTAAAAGCATGGAAATTGGAGCAAAGATTTTTAGGTTGTATAGAAGCTCGCCGATGACAACAAACACTGCTATATATCCGCCCACGAGGAGGCAGGAGGAGACTGTATTCCACATGACGTCGGCTAGAAGATTTTGGGGCTTCTTTATTTCTAGATATACTACATTTTGTGCCTCAAAAATTTTTTCTTTGTGGTTTCTGTATATTAGACCATTTAAGAGCGCGCCCAAAATGTGGCTTACTAGCATGATATACCCGCACGCTCTAGACAGCAGCATTCCCACCCCAACAGAACCCATGATAAACATAGGCCCGGAGTTTGAGGTGAAAGTCGTTATTCTAAAAGCTTCCTCTTTTGTTATGCTCCTGTTTTCATAGAGGTCGCTCACGACTTTGGCGCCTACTGGATAGCCTGACATAATGCTCACGATAAAGGCGTAGAGAGCAATAGACGGGACATTGTATAGCTTTTCAAACGCTGGGCTTTTAAAGCTTTTGAAAGCGCCAAACTCAGTCAGTAGTTTGGTAAAGAAAATGAAGGGAAGCAGGCTTGGCAAAACCACACTCGCCCACAAAATCAGGCCGTCAAGCGAGGCGGCTATGTAAGCGGGCGGGCTTAAGGCGATAAAGAGAATAGCAAGGAGCAAAGCACAGCTTATTAAGGTTTTTTTATTTAAAATATTTGACACAATTTTCATATTTGTCTATACTGATTTTAACTACACAGATAGTGTATGTTGTAAAAGTTGGGTTATATGAATTTTGAGAAATATTTAATAACTAAAGCAAGAGGTAGGCAGAAGACCATCGTTTTTCCTGAGGCTGGCTTTAGTGATAGGATAGTTGAAGCGGCAAAAATAGTCAGGGATAAGGGCATAGCAAAGGTCATACTCGTGGGCGACGAGAGCTCGCTTGTGCTAAGATACAAAAACCTTGAAAATATGGAGATTATAAATCCTAAGACCTTTGCCGAGACTGAGTTTCTGGCGGAAAAGCTTTTTGACGCAAGAAAAGAAAAGGGCATGACTAAAGAAGACGCCGAGAAGTCAGTTTTAGAGCCCATAATGTTTGGGACTATGCTCGTAAAGTGTGGCATGGCAGACGGTATGGTCTCAGGCGTCGAGGTGACGACAGCGCAGAGCTTAAAGCCTGCTTTGCAAGTCATTAAGGGCAAAGACGGCCTAGTTAGTTCTACAATGCTACTGTTTGGCAAAAACAAATTTTTAAAGGAAAGATTTGTTTTCCTTAGCGACCCAGCTCTTGTAGAAAACCCTACAAGTGAAGGCCTTGCTATGATAGCAAAGCAGACGGCAAAGACGGCGGTCGAACTTCTAAATATAACGCCAAGGATAGCTTTCTTATCTTACTCCACCAAAGGCAGCGCGGAGGGTGAGAGCATTACGAAAGTTAGAAACGCCACGGAGATATTCAGGGCGCAAAACCCAGACCTCATGGTCGAGGGAGAACTCCAGTTTGACTCAGCTATGTGTCCTGAGGTTAGGGCAAAGAAAGCTAGCGACAGCCTTTTCGTCGGGCAGGCCAACATTTTGATTGTGCCAGATATAAATGTGGGAAATATCTTGTATAAGGCCATGCAATATGTGGGAGGGCTGACGGCGGTCGGGCCTATAATGCAGGGCTTTAACAAGCCTGTAAATGACCTCTCAAGAGGCGCAAGCGTAAAAGATATAGTTTTGCAGACAGCCATAACTGTTTTGCAATGTAAGTAAAAGGAGAAAAGATGAAAATATTAGTTTTAAACGCTGGAAGTAGTTCGCTCAAATACCAGCTCATTGACATGGACGGCGAGAAGGTTATCGCCAAAGGAAATTGTGAGAAAATAGGTTTGCCGACTTCATTTTTGAAGCATAAGGCAAACGGTAAGGAGACTATAATAAACACCCAAATCCCAGACCACAACAAGGCGATAGAGCTCGTGCTCAAATATCTTCAAGACAAGGACGTGGGCGTAATTAAGAGCCTTGATGAGATAGGTGCTGTCGGCCATAGAGTTCTTCATGGTCAAGAAGAATTTAAAGACGCTACGCTCATCACGCCAAAAGTGCTTAGTGATATAAAAGAATTTATACCGCTTGGGCCTTTGCATCAACCAGCCAATATAAAAGGTATTGAGGCTTGTCAAAAACTCATGAATGTGCCAAATGTGGCTGTGTTTGACACTGCTTTTCACGCAAACATGCCAAAAGTTGCGTATATGTACGGCCTCCCATATGAAGCATATAGTGATTGGAAAATAAGAAAATATGGTTTTCACGGCACTAGCCACAAATATGTGTCCTCTAGAGTTGCTGACATTATGAAGAAAGATATTAAAGACCTCAAAATTATCACCATCCACATTGGCAATGGCTCAAGCATAACTGCCGTCAAAGACGGCCATAGCGTGGACACAACTATGGGCTTTACGCCACTTGATGGCCTTGTAATGGGCACTAGAAGCGGGTCTATAGACGCGTCTGTGGTGGAATATATTCACGAAAAGACAAATTGGAGCATTGAGGAAATCATCACTTATCTCAACAAAAAGAGTGGAATGCTAGGTATAAATGGCGGAAAGACGAGCGATATGAGAGAAAACAATACTCTCATTGAAGAGGGGGATGCAAACGCAAAACTTTTCCTTGATATGCTCGCTTACCAGATTAAGAAATATATCGGGGCTTTCGCTGCTGCAATGGGTGGTGTAGACGCCATAGCTTTTACTGGCGGGATAGGTGAAAACCAAGAAGACTTGAGAGAAATGGCTACTGACGGGCTTGAGTTTTTAGGAATTCTTCTTGACAAAGAGAAAAACTGGAAGCTAGTCAGGGACACAGAGGAGATAATTTCTCTTCCTGAGTCCAAGGTTAAAGTTTATAGAATCCCGACAAACGAGGAGCTTGAGATAGCCAGAGAGACTTTAAAAGTCGTTGAAGAAAAGCGCTAAAAACCTTGACAACCTAGTTCAAGGTGAGTATAATAGGCAAGTAATGTAAGGTAAAGGAGAAAAAGACATGGCAGTTCCAAAGGGTAAAATTTCTAAAGCTAGAAGAAATAGCAGAAATTCAGCAAACTTCAAAGCTAGCGCACCTACGCTTGTTGAGTGCCCTCATTGCCACGAGAAAAAGCAGGCTCACAAAGTGTGCCCTAAGTGTGGAATGTATGACGGAAAGAAGGTTGTTGAAACTGAGAAAAAGACTAAAAAAGCTGAATAAAATTTGTGACTCCTCGCTACGCACTGTAGGGGGAGTTTTTTCAAAGGAGAAATTATGTGTGTTTTTTGTAATATAATCAAGGGTGAAATACCTAGTGAAAAAGTCTTTGAAGATGACGATTGCATTATAATAAAAGACATAAACCCAAAGGCCAAAATTCATCTACTCTTGATTCCAAAAGTGCATTATGCACTGCTAAATGAGCAGACCGAGCTAGACGCCATAACTTTAGGCAAGCTCCTTCAAAAATTTTCGCTTATGGCAGGAGACTTTGGCCTAAGTGGAGGTTTTAGAGTTATTATAAACCAAGGGCGAGACGGCGGGCAGGAAGTCGGGCATCTACATGTGCATATTTTGGGAGGCGCGCAACTTAGAGGATTTTGAAAATATCCTCTTTTTCTTTGCCAAAAGGCTTTGTTTTTTGTTATCATAACACTGGAGGCATTACTATGAAAATTGAATTTGTAGAAAGAAATTATGACATAGGAGAAAGATTAAAAGATATAATCACAAAAAAAGTAAACAAACTCGATAGATACTTTGGCGCTGACGCCGAGGCTAGAGTCGTTTGTAAGCTCGAAAACAAAACCTACAAGCTCGAACTCACTATCAAAAACAAAGGGCTTCTCTATAGAAGCGAAGTGACAGGCGAGAATATGTATGAAAACATTGATCTCGCTCTGCCAAAGATTGAGAGGCAAATTATAAAGCAGAGCGAAAAGAGGAGAGACAAATTCCTCAAAAACGCTTTCGATGAAAAAGATTTCCTCTTCCTAGAAGAAAAACCTGCTCCTGAGCCAAAAGAAATTGTCAAGACCAAACAGTATTCTCTTGACCCTATTACGGTCGAGGACGCAAAGGAATTTATGGAAGCTATCGACCATGACTTTTATGTGTTCTTGAACGCAGAGACCAATCAGTTTAATATCATCTACAAGAGGAGAGACGGGGAGTTGGGGCTGATCGAGATAGACAAAGCCTAACGACTCGCCCGCCCAAAAGCTTCGCGGAGCTGCGTTTACTGCCAAGCCGGGCCTCACAGTCATGTACGTCAGTACACTCCTGCGAGACCCGACTTGTCGAGCCTTGCTCCGCTCGCTTTTGAGCGGGCTCGGGCTTCGCCAGCTGAAGGCTTCGCTATGCTGCGTTTCTGTCGGTCGGCTAAAGACAGTCATTTAGGCAGACTAAACTCCTGCCTTTAGCCACCCGCCGAGCCTTGTCTCTCTCGCTTTTGAGCGGGCTCGTCTTTTTTACTCAAGTGCATGTTTTTGCAAAAGATTTGCTAAGAGTTTCCTGCCCGCATATGGCGGGCTTTTTTTTTAGGTGGGGTCAAAAGATTTGACAAAAAAGTTTTTTTTGACTACATTTATTTTGTATTATGTGGCATTCTGTCATTAGATAGATTTTAAAAGGGCAAGTTATGGCAAGTTATGAATCAAAAGATATTTTAGTGCTCGAGGGACTTGATGCTGTAAGGCTGAGACCGGGCATGTATATAGGCACAACCGGAGCTAAAGGGCTCCACCATATTCTCTGGGAGATAGTCGACAACTCCATAGACGAGATTACAAACGGTTATGGAAATAAAATTACCATAACTCTTGAAAAAGATGGCAGTGCGACCGTCGAAGACAACGGCAGAGGCATTCCTGTCGATATTCACCCGACGGAAAAGAAATCTGGCGTCGAAGTGGTTTTCACAAAGCTTCATGCGGGCGGAAAGTTTGACACTCACAACTACGGCTACTCTGGTGGTCTTCATGGCGTGGGAGCTTCGGTCACAAATGCGCTAAGTGAATGGGTTAAGGTCACAGTAAACAAGGATAAGAAAAAATATTTTATGGAGTTCCATTCCTATCTCGACGGAAGAGGCAAGATTCACTGTGGCGTCCCAGTCGCTCCATTAAGAGAAATTGGGGCCTCTAACACTAGCGGGACTAAAGTTCAGTTTATGCCAGACAAGAGAGTGTTTGACGGCTTGCAGTTTAGCTTTGACACGATCTCAAAAAGGGTAAGAGAACTTGCTTTTTTGAACAAAGGCATCATAATTGAACTAAATGACAAGCGCACGGGCGACTCCAAGACGTTCTGTTTTGAGGGCGGACTTAAAGACTTTATTTTGTATATAAACGAGGATAAGACCGCGCTCTTTTCAAAACCTATCCACATTCAAGGTGAGGGCGAGGTCTTAAAGCTTGAGGCGGCGGTTCAGTATACAGACTCTTACACGGAAAACTCCTTTTCGTATGTAAACAATATTCCAACGACAGAGGGCGGGACCCACGAGGTCGGCTTTAGAAATGGTTTTACTAAAATCATGAACGAGCTGGCTAGAAATCTCAATATGCTCAAAGATAAAGAGCCTAACCTGCTCGCTGAAGACTTTAGGGAGGGCATCACTGTCGTTTTGGCTATCAAGATGAACAATGTGCAGTTTGAGGGTCAAACCAAGACCAAGCTCGGCAATCCCGAAGCTCGACCTGAAGTTGAGAGCATAGTGTATAAAGAACTGCACAAGTTTTTTAGCGTCAAAGACAACCAAAAGATAGCTGAGATAATCATAAACAAGGCTAAGGGCGCTTGTAAGTCTAGAGAGGCCGCCAAGCGCGCCAAAGACCTTTCGAGAGCTCGAAACAGCGCTGAAAACTTCAATCTTGTGGGCAAGCTGGCTAGTTGCACAAGCCGTAAGGCTGAGCTTAGCGAACTTTTTATAGTCGAGGGTGACTCGGCAGGTGGAAGCGCAAAGCAGGGCAGAGACAGGGCTTTTCAGGCCATTTTACCTCTTAGAGGAAAACCTCTAAACGCGGAGAAGAAGAGGCTCGAGCAGGTGCTTGCAAACGACGAGATAAGGACAATTATCAGTGCGCTCGAAACAGGCATAGGCGAGAGCTTTAATATAGAAAATCTCCGCTACGGCAAGGTCATAATCCTCTCCGATGCTGATCAAGACGGCGCTCACATTAGAGCCATTTTGCTGACTTTCTTCTTTAGATATATGAGAGGGCTAATAACTGATGGTCACGTCTATGTCGGCTTGCCACCACTTTACAAAGTGTATAAAAACAATGTTACAGAATATGTCTACTCGGACGCAGAACTCCCAGACGCAATCAAGAGAGTGGGCAAAAACTACCAAATTCAAAGATACAAAGGTCTTGGTGAAATGAACCCAGAACAGCTCTGGGAGACGACCATGGACCCGCAAAAACGAACGCTTTTGAAAGTTTCGATAGAAGATGCTGCTGAGGCTGAGAAGATGGTCACCACGCTTATGGGCGACAATATTGAGGCAAGAAAGGCATATATTCAAGAGCATGCAAACTTTGATAGAGAAGACTCATTTATGAAAGAGGTAAAATAATTTGTGAGACGAGACAAAAAGGACAAACATGCTGGACAGATGAGCTTCAGTGAGCTTACAGGCGAGGAAAAACCCCAGCCGAGCTACGAGCCTCACGAGCCTCCGCTCGTAAACCAGCTTGAGATAGATGCGCTTTTTAAAAAAACAAAGAAGAAGGAAAAGAAAATGCCAAAAAAAGATGACACTAGCCAAATGAAGATTTTTGACATGGAGAGCGGAATTGTGACCAAGACTCTCGACGAGGTCTTGCATGAGTCTATGATTCCGTATACCGAACACGTCGTTATGGACAGAGCTCTTCCAAGGGTAGAGGACGGCCTCAAACCTGTTCAAAGAAGAATACTCTACTCCATGCTAGAGCTAGGCCTCACGCCAGATAAACCGTATAGAAAATCTGCGCGTATTGTGGGTGACTGTATGGGTAAATATCACCCGCATGGAGACAGCTCAGTCTATGACGCCATGGTGAGAATGTCTCAAGATTTTTCATTGCGTGCGCCTCTTGTAGACGGCCACGGAAACTTTGGCTCTATCGATGGTGACAGCGCAGCTGCCATGCGTTATACCGAGGCCAAACTCACGCCTCTAGCAATGGAGCTTTTAAGAGACCTTGAAAAAAACACAGTGCATTGGAGCCTAAACTTTGACGACACACTTAAAGAACCTGATATGCTTCCAGGCAAGTTTCCAAACCTCTTAGTAAACGGTGCATCTGGTATAGCCGTGGGCGTGGCTACAAACATTCCTCCTCATAACTTAAATGAGGTGATTGAGGGAGTTGTGGCGTATATAAACAATAACAAAATGACCGTCGAGGACATGATGCAAATCATAAAAGGGCCAGATTTCCCGACGGGTGGAATTATTATAGCAGGCGAAGATTTAAAGAGGGCATACGAGACGGGCAAGGGCAAGATCATTTTGAGGGCTAAAGCCCACATTGAGACAAATGGTGACAAAGAGAGCATTGTCATAACTGAGATGCCATACCAGGTCAACAAGGCGAGCCTTTTGCAAAAAATAGCTGAGCTCAAAGAAGAGAACAAGAGCATACTTTCTTGCATCAGCGAGATAAGAGACGAGTCGGATAGAAGTGGTATGCGTGCAGTCATAAAACTTAGAAAAGATTCAAACGCTAGCGCAGTGCTCGAATACTTATATAAAGCTACTCAGCTTGAGACAAGTATAGCCATAAACATGGTGGCCATTGCAGGTGGAAAACCTAAGCAGATGGGGCTACTCGAGATCATCAGCTACTATGTAGAATATCAGCGAAATGTCATCGTAAGACGTTCTCATTTTGACCTAAACGCAGCTAAAGATAGAGCACATATTGTAGAAGGTCTGCTAATAGCCATACAAAATATTGATGAGGTTGTAAAAATCATCAAAAAATCAGCCAATGTTGGCGAGGCTAAACAAAACC
>CALVTI010000074.1 GCA_944361835.1 uncultured Clostridia bacterium | reverse complement strand
ACAAAAAATTTATTTTTTATTTTTTCTAATATTTTTTCAATATATTTTTCTTCCACGCACGAAGGCGTGCCACCACCAAAATATATTGTCTTGACCTCATACCCTTCGGCCTTGCTTTTCTCTATCTCATCATAAAGGCGAGAAAAATATTTTTGCTTTTGACTGCCATCTGCGCAAAAAGAGACAAAGTTGCAGTAAGTGCACTTTGCCTGACAAAATGGAATATGAACATATATAGAAAGCTCAGTCATCTGTATCAATTTTTAGAATAGACATAAAGGCCTCGCTCGGGAGCTCGACGCTACCAATCTGCCTCATTCTCTTCTTTCCTTCTTTTTGTTTTTCAAGAAGTTTGCGTTTTCTTGAAATATCTCCGCCATAACATTTAGCCAAAACGTCTTTTCGCATTGCAGAAATAGTTTCTCTGGCTATAACTTTATTTCCAATGCAAGCTTGAATTGGCACTTCAAACAGCTGGCGCGGAATAACTTTTTTAAGACGCTCAGCTATGCTTCTACCCCTAGCATATGCCTTGTCTTTGTGGACTATCAAGCTGAGAGCGTCACAAATCTCACCATTGAGTAAAATGTCAAGCTTGACTAGCTCACTAGGCTGAAAGCCACTCATCTCATAGTCAAGACTCGCGTAGCCTCTCGTCCTTGACTTCAGTGCGTCAAAAAAGTCGTAAATAATCTCGTTTAGTGGCATTTTATATTGCATTCTCACGCGCTTTTTATCAATATATTGCATATCTTCGTAGACGCCTCGCTTGTCTTGGCAGAGCTCCATTATGCTCCCTACATACTCAGGCGGAGTGAAGATTTCTAGCTTTACGATAGGTTCTTCTATTCTGTCTATCTCGACTGGGTTTGGAAAGTTTGCAGGGTTTGAGACCTCTATCATATCGCCGTTTGTTTTATACACCCTATAAGAGACGCCTGGTGCAGTCGTGATTATGTCTAGATTAAACTCCCTCTCTAGCCTTTCAGTAATGATTTCCATGTGCAAAAGCCCTAAAAAGCCGCACCTAAATCCAAAGCCTAACGCCTGCGACACCTCTGGCGAAAACTCTAGCGAAGCATCGTTGAGCTTAAGCTTTTCCAGAGCATCTTTAAGGTCTTGATATTTGTCTCCGTCTATTGTGAAAATTCCGCAGAAGACGACAGGCTGAACTTGTTTGTAGCCCGCTAGAGGCTCCTTTGCCCCGTTTTCGGCCAGCGTGATCGTGTCACCCACCTTGGTGTCTGCCACATTCTTTATGCTCGCCGCTATATATCCTACATCTCCGGCTCTCAGTTCGGCCTCAGCTTTCATAGCTGGAGTAAAGACGCCCACCTCAGTCACCTCAAAAGTCTTATTGGTTTGAAACATCTTTATTTTAGTCCCAACTTTGACACTGCCATCAAAAATTCGAACAAAGCTAATCGCGCCTTTAAAATTGTCATAGAAGCTGTCAAAAATGAGAGCTTTTAGAGGAGCGTTTTCGTCGCCTTTTGGGGCCGGCACTCTCTCGACTATCATTTTTAAAACCTCATCTATCCCTATGCCCTCTTTGGCGGATACGAGCGGAGCTTCGTCCGCTGGAAGCCCTATCGCCTCCTCTATCTCCTGCCTGACTTCTTCAGGCCTTGCCGACGGCAAGTCTATTTTGTTTATCACTGGCAAAATCTCAAGGTTGTTGTCAAAGGCGAGATAGGTGTTTGCCAGCGTCTGCGCCTCCACGCCTTGACTTGCGTCTACTATAAGAAGCGCTCCCTCGCACGCCGCTAGGCTTCTCGAGACCTCATAAGTAAAATCTACATGCCCTGGAGTGTCAATGAGATTTAGAGTATACTCCTCGCCATTTAAAGTATAAAACATGCGCGTCGGCGTGAGCTTTATAGTTATGCCTCTTTCTCTCTCAATATCCATGCTGTCAAGAAGCTGTTCTTCCATGTCTCGCTTTGAGACAGTCCCAGTACTTTCAATAAGCCTGTCTGCCAGCGTGCTCTTGCCATGGTCTATGTGGGCTATTATACAAAAATTTCTAATCTTACTCTGTCTATCCATCTCTTTCCCTTTGGGCTATTATACATAAATTTGGCCAAATTGTACATTATTTTTACAATAACAGTCTTAAAAGTTTTTAATTTTTAAATTTGTTCCACATTCGTTTTACTATTGACTTTTTTCATGTTATTATAAGTTGAATAATATAATAAAATTAGGGGTTATGATGGATATATATAAGAGCTGGCTTGTAGAAAGCTATATCGCTCACAGAGGTCTTCACACCGACACGCTCCCAGAAAACTCTCTGGGCGCTTTCGAGAACGCCATTAAAAAGGGCTATCCTATTGAAACAGACGTTCACCTTTTGAGTGACGGAACTGTCGTCATATTTCATGACGACTCACTAAAGCGCATGACAGATAGTGACGGATATATTAAAAATCTTACCGCAGAAGAGCTCAAAAAATATAAGCTGGCTGGAACTGAATACTCTATCCCTACACTAGACGAGTTTTTGGAACTAGTGGCTGGAAGAGTGCCTGTTTTGTTTGAGATAAAAAACAGTGGAAAGGTCGGCGAACTTGAAAAAGCTCTCTACGAAAAGCTCAAGGGCTATAAAGGCGAATACGCTGTTCAGTCTTTTAATCCGTTCTCGCTTGAGTGGTTTAAAAACAATGCTCCCGAGGTCTTAAGAGGCCAGCTTTCAGGCTGTTTTAAAAACTCCGACCTTGGTTTTTTCAAAAGACTGTTTTTAAAGCGCATGGCGCTCAACAAAAAAGTTAGCGAACCGCACTTTATCGCCTATGAGGCTAAGTGCCTTCCAAATAGATATGTGAGGAAATATAAACACCTTCCTCTCCTCGCCTGGACCGTTAGGAGCCAAGAAGAATATATGCATGTCATAAAATTTTGCGACAACATTATCTTCGAAAATTTCGAGCCTGAAATTTAAACTACAAAATTAAAAACCTCAAGCCTTAAAAGCTTGAGGTTTTTTCTGTACTAAACTTTAATTTCTTAAATAACATTGTATGTCCCGCCATCAATCACCTCAGTGAAAGTGCTTGTAAAGATTCTTGAGCAGAAACACAGCATAGCGAAGCTTTCAGCTGGCGAAGCACGAGCCCGCGAAAAAGCGAGCGGAGCAAGGCTCGACAAGTCGGGCTCCGCAGGAGTGTACTAGGGCGCACATGACTGTGGGGCCCGGCCCGACAGAAACGAAGCATGGCGACGCTTTTTCGCGGGCGAGTATTAGGCGGTGAGCATTTCAGCGTTGGTGTCCACCCTAAGAGTATAAGTCACTTCAGCTGTGTCTTTGTTCCATTTGATTTTGATTTGTACATCAGCATCTTTCTTGACGCTTGTCACCCATATGAGCGAACCATCGGCTTCAAAAGCCTCCTCGCCATAGGTATTCCAACCATTGGCTGAAGCATCTTGTCTATTCGTCGTTTGAACAGATGCCTCCCCGTCTATTTCCGTCCCCTCTGGAGCTACAAATCTCACTGCTACAATGTTTCCTGCATCTATTCCTAAGATACTTTCAGAATAAGGGATTTTGCCCTTAAGTGTAAGCGTATAGCCGTTTTGCTCTAGAGAATATTCTGCGTTTTGGCCGAGTGCTGTAAAGGTCTGTGAGGTCGAGTTATAAGACCCGAGCGTCACCGTCTCTTTTGGATTACCACAGGCTGAAAATGTTAGCGCCACAGCAAGCGCTACGCCACACAAAAATAAACTTTTAAATTTTTTCATAATCTCTCCTTTTATTTGTCACTTTGATTATATCCAACCTAAAATTTCTTAAACAAGGCCAATTATGTTTAGTTTTGTCAAAAAATATTGTTTATGGGCGACTAGACTATTGTTAAAAGAAATGGTATAATACTCGTATGGCAAATGAAAGAATTCCTCTTGCAGAAAGAATGCGCCCGCAGAGTTTTGATGACTTTGTAGGACAAGAACATATTGTGGGCAAAAACTCGCTTTTAAGGCGAGCTATTTCTGTCGGCGAACTTGGGAGCTGTATTTTTTACGGCCCTCCTGGCACAGGCAAAACTACGCTGGCAAACATTATTGCAAAAACCATGAAGGGAGAGTTTAGGAAGCTCAACGCAGTCTCGAGCGGCGTGGGCGATGCCAAAGCTATTATTGCTGAAGCTGAGAGCCAAAAGCGCATGTTTGGGACGCAGACTTATCTACTACTCGATGAGTGTCACAGGTGGAATAAAGCTCAAAGTGACTGCGTCTTAGAGGCCATAGAGAACGGCAGTATAATTTTTATTGGCTCGACAACGGAAAATCCGTTTACCTCTATGACAAGAGCTATAGTTTCTAGGTGTAGAGTGTTTGAGTTTAAGACTCTCTCTAATGAAGACGTTATTCTCTCCATGAAAAGAGCAATAGCAGACAAAGAGCGTGGCCTTGGGAACATGCCTCTCGTCGTCAAAGACGAAGCTTTAAAACACTTTGCTTGGGCCGCCTCCGGGGACGCTAGAATGGCTCTAAATGCGCTTGAGCTCGCCTGCCTTACGACTCCGTTCAACAAAGACAAAAAAATTGTTATAGACCTCACCGTCGCAGAGCAAAGCATTCAAAAAAAGGCCCTCTCTATAGATGAGAGCCAGTACTACGACATGCTCAGTGCGTTTTGCAAGTCTATTAGAGGCAGTGACGCCGAAGCTGCGCTCTACTATAGTCAAAGAATGATACTCGCTGGCATTGACCCTATGATTATTGCTAGGCGCCTCGTGGCACACTGTAGTGAAGACATTGGAATGGCCGACTCAAACGCCCTGCTTCTTGCCACAAGCGCTATGTATGCGGTAGAGAAAATGGGCGCTCCAGAGGGGCTCATTCCTCTCACTCATGCCATAATTTACGCCTGCGAGGCAGAAAAGTC
>CALVTI010000073.1 GCA_944361835.1 uncultured Clostridia bacterium | reverse complement strand
TGTTTTTGAGAGGTGGCTGCATCAAAAGAGGTTCTAGATTTAGCTCAAACATCTTTATGGCCTGCTCGTCTGCCTTGTCTGTGAGAAGAGTCCTGATTTCTCTCTCAAGCGACGGGAAGATGAGCCTATCGAAGCTGTCTAAAATGGTCTCTTTGACCTTTTGCGTCCAAATGCTCTCAGGCTTTAAGAACATGTCTTCTATCTTCTTGATGCACTTAGCATCATTTTTCTCAAGAGTGACCTTGAGGCACTCTTCGCTCTCGCCTCTATTGATGGCAAGAATTCTGTGAGACGGAATTTTGCTGACTTCCTCTCTAAAGTTTTCATACATGGAATAAGTCTTGGCTTTTTCGTTTTCGGGGTCTTTGATTTCTGTCGTAATAAAAGCAGACTCCAAAAGGAACTCTCTAAGCTCTTTTCTAAGCTCTGCGCTGTCCGAGATCATCTCGGCCACAATATCACAAGCGCCCTGAAGAGCCTCTTCAGCGGAGCTCACGCCCTTTTCTTCGTTTATATAAGCTGAGGCAAACTCGAGCGGGTCGCCCTCGGTCTGCACCTGGGCTATCATTATGTCAGCAAGAGGCTGGAGTCCTTTAGAGATAGCCACTGTCGCTCTCGTCTGGCGCTTAGGTTTGTATGGCCTATAGAGGTCTTCGACCTCGGTGAGCGTTATGGCGTCGGCTATGGCCTTTTCTAGCTCTGGGGTCATCTTCTCTTGGTCGGTTATGGATTTTATGACCTCTTCTTTTCGTTTTTGCAAATTTCTAAGATAGTTTAGTCTATCGCTAAATTCTCTAAGTACTTGGTCATCACAACTTCCTGTCAATTCCTTTCTATAACGGGCAATGAAGGGGATTGTTGAGCCTTCGTCAAGTAGTGAGATGATGTTTTGAGCGTACTCTTCTTTCATGTTAAATTCTGCGCTCAAGATTTTGCTGTAGTCCATTTTTGTTCTCCTTCAAGCGTAATATTACCACAAAAACTTTTAAAAAGGCAAACTAAATCACAAAGGCAAATTTGAGGGAATATAAATTTGTATGGACGAATTAAAGATCTTTCCAAACAAAAGCCAAAGCCCTAGCGCCGAGCTCCACCCTGACTCCAAAGTGACAGGGTGCTTCCTTCACGGCCGTGTCAAGGTCGGGAAAAATTCTGTCTGCATAAACAGCACTCTCGAAAACTGCACGCTAGGCGAAAACGTAAAGGTGACAAACTCCGTCTTAAAAGACTGCACTATAGGCGACAGAACTACTGTTGGACCTTTTGCAAATCTAAGAAATAATGCTATAATAGGAAAGGATTGTAGGATAGGCAATTTTGTAGAAATTAAAAACAGCACGATAAAAGACCGCACAAAGGTCAGCCACCTCGCCTACATCGGCGACGCCGAGGTTGGAGAGGACACAAATGTGGGATGCGGGGTCATCTTCTGCAACTACAGCGGAGCTGGAAAGTTTAAGACTACAGTGGGAGACAGGGTCTTTTTAGGGTGCAACTGCAATCTAGTCGCGCCAGTGAGCATTGCTGACGACAGCTTTGTTGCGGCAGGCACAACAGTGACAAAAGACGTAAAGGGCTTTGCCATAGGCAGAGCTAAACAGGAGAATAAGATGGATTTTTTCAACCCGTATCTAGAAAACTTTAAACCAGTAAAGAAATATTTTGGAACGGACGGCATCAGGGGCAAGACAGAGGATTTTCTTACGCCAAAACTTGCAAAGAGCGTAGGAAACGCTGCGGCTAGTCTCAAACCTGGCTGCAATATTGTGATAGGCAGAGACACTAGGCCTAGCGGGAAAAAGCTCAGCTCAGCTTTCATAACAGGCGCCAAAGAGGGCGGGGCTACAGTCTATGACCTAGGCATGGTTCCCACCTCTTGTGTGTCGTATCTCACAAAGCTACTCGGCTTTGACTTTGGCATAGTCATAACGGCCTCACACAACCCGCCTGAATACAACGGCATAAAAGTTTTTGCCTCTAGCGGTATAAAGCTTGGAGACAGTGAAGAGCTCAAAGTCGAGAGCAGGCTCAACGAATATAAAAAGCTTGAGGGCGGAAAGAGCTTAGACCTATCGGGCGAAGTCGAGAAGTATAAAAAATTTCTCATAAAAGACATGCCGTCTTTCAAAGGCCTCACCATAGCTCTAGACATGGCAAACGGCGCAAGCCAAAAAATTGCGCCTGAGGTGTTTAAAAAACTTGGGGCAAAGCTTTTGCTCATAGGAGACGGAGGCGAGATAAACAAGGACTGCGGTTGTACACATATTGAAAACCTTGTAGGATTTATGAAAACAAACAAAGCTGACCTTGGCTTTGCCTTTGACGGAGACGCCGACCGCACAATTTGCGTGACAAGAGACGGCTGTATCTTAGACGGCGACAACATTCTCTACATGCTGGCGAGATTTTTGGGCGCTAAGGAGGCTGTGGGCACGGTTATGACCAACAGCAGAATAGAGAAAGAGCTCAATAGGTTTGGGATTTCGCTCAAGCGCACCAAGGTCGGGGACAAATATATAATTGACACGATTTTAAAAGAAGGCCAGCTCGTGGGCGGAGAGCAGGCTGGGCACATGATAATTACTCAAAAGCATGTGACCGGAGACGGCATTTTGACCGCGCTCTATGTGACAAAGATATTCCTTGAGCACAGAGAGCTCTTTGACGAAGCGGTCAGCCTCAAAATGATGCCTCAGGTGCAAAAGACTATCCTCGTCGAGGGCGTTTCGGCAAACAGGCTTTTAAAAGAAGAGCGGGTGGCTAGCTTTTTAAAAGAGATAGAAAAGACTCTTGAGGGCGGACGCATAGTCGTGAGAGCGAGCGGAACAGAGCCTAAAATAAGGATTATGGTCGAGAC
>CALVTI010000072.1 GCA_944361835.1 uncultured Clostridia bacterium | reverse complement strand
CTTGTAATTTATATTTAATTTTTCAAGATTTGAAATAATTTCTAAATTATCTATATTTTTTTGAATAAAAATCAATTCTTTAGCTCGTTTTTTGAAATTTTTCTTTGAAATAAAAATGAGAGTAAAGGCTTCAAACTTTTTAGCCAGCAAAAAACTTTTGAGCTTTTTTCTCTCTTCGTCTTCAAAGAGAAAAATTGGCTTTGTTAGATCTATGCCTGAAAGAACTTCTAGGTTTATGTTTTTAGACAAAAGCCTTGGAGCATTTACTCTAATTCTCGTCAAAGTTTGGTCAAGCCAAACTTTTTCTTTTAGCTCTAGCTTTAAGCTTTTTACTTCACTATTATCATATACGACTTGGACGAATTTTTTTGCTTTGAGCCTTGCCCTATTGTATCTCTTTCTAGATTTGAGCGTTTTTTCTTTTAAGCTCTTTAAAATAGCAAGCATTATGATAATAAACAACAAATATACCATAGAGAGATTTTTGACAATAAAAAAATCGCTAAACTTAAAGCTTAGCGATTTTTTTGTCAGTCAGTCTGTAAGCCGAGTTCTGTATTAGATGGCCATCTATCTAGCCGACATATTTCTATGACGATCGAGCGGTATTTTTAAAAGACGCGAGAGAACAAGCGCATTGTCTTTTTTAACCTTGCTTCAGGTGGGGTTTACATGGCACTCCTTGTCACCAAGGAGTCGGTGGTCTCTTACACCGCCTTTTCAACCTTACCTCTTTCGAGGCGGTAGCTTTCTGTTGCACTTTCCTTAGAGTCGCCTCCACTGGCAGTTAACCAGCACCCAGTTCTCTTGAAGCTCGGACTTTCCTCGTGATTACCCTAAAAGTAACCCCGCGACCATCTGGCTGGCTGATGGAAATATTATACCACAAGGGCTTGTCTATGTCAACTAGCCCACTGTGAAGATAGGCCTTGCTCTAAAGGCTTTTTTATCATAATTAAAGCCCTGAATTATTCCATCGGTCGAAATTTTTAATGCCACGCCATATCTCGCCAGCGTCTTAGTTGCCGCAAGCCTTCCGCCTGCCGTGCTGCCAGCCTCAATTTTAACTATGGCGCCTGTAGCGATAATCGTGCCATCATAGTCTATGATGGTCGCGCCGTCCATGCCGACTATTTCCTCTCTAAGCTTTCTATCAAGCTCATGAAATTTTTTACCACCAATAATTTGCACTAGAGTGGCAGATTTTACACAATTCGGGTCATTTAAAAAGTCTTTAAACTCACTGTTTAAAATCTTTTCATACTCTTGATTGTCAATGTTGTATAACTTTCCAGCTTCTTCCTTTTCAAGTTGTTTTTTAAGGTCAAAGTGTTTTTGGCTGATGATGTCGTAAGCATTTATATGCGACAAAACATCTTCACTCTTGTCTTTGTTTAAATACACAAGACACCCGCCTGCGCCAGCGAAAGAGACATCAAGAGCCGTGAGGTAAATGGCTCTCCTGATTTCCTTAACAGTGTGAGCCGTTCTGTTTGAAAGTAGCTGGACTATCTCTTCGTGAGAGTAAGAGTTCCAGATTCCTCTCCTCTTCGCAAACATAAGCTCTCTATTTTTAAACACAAGCATATCTCCGCTCTCTAAGAGCGAAACACCTATGCGTTTTTCGTTGCAAAATTTAGCAAAGTTTGTCAAATCAAACGGGCAGACCGTAGGCATAGCCTTGCCTCTCGTCATAATAGCGTGGTTTAAGACATAGCCGTCTTTATCCACCTCTAGCGAAGAAGTTTTCCCATCGCTCAAAACAGCTGAGAAATCACTTTGGAGTATTGCAGTATAATGAAGGTTTGGAGACTGCTTGGATGAAGTTACCCCCTCATTTAGAACTACACCAAACGAAGCTTTCCTTCCCTCATAAGTGCGGTCTACCCACATTCCAAGGTGGTTTATTATCCCCAGTAGCGTCTCGCTCGCCGTGTCGCTGAGAGAATTACAAATAGCTTTTTCAATAGCAGTAGTATGCATTCTTTGAAGATATGTACTTTCACTAATTTTAAACTCATTTATCATCATGAGCTCTTGTAAAATGCTTTTGATAAGAGCTATTTCATTGCTTTTAAAAGGTTGGCTACGCTTGACAACAAGTCTGTAGTCGTCACTCCTATGTGCTTTTAAAAGAACAGTCCCTCCGTTTCCTTGAGCGACTTCGCTATCTCTTGCGGTGGACTCCTCTACATCAACAATTTGCGAGCCAGTAAAAAGTGGAAGGACAAGCTCGGTTACAACATTTTCAAATTCTTGTCTTTCCATAGACTACCCCCAAATTATCATAAAAAACAAAATTTCTAGTTTCAGTATAATATCAAAAAATTTTATCTCAAAGCATTTTTTCGAAAAAAATCTAAAATTTTTGAAAAAGTCAAGCAAATTTTGCCGTTTTTACAAAATTTTCCCATTTAATTCTTCTTTTATGACGGCAAGCGCCTTTGTTTCGAGCCTCGATATATACGAGCGAGAGATGTCTAATTTTGCGGCCACCTCTCTTTGCGTCAGCGACGGCCCACCACCTATTCCATATCTTAGCCTCAATATTTCAGCTTCTCGCTCAGGCAGCTTTTCTTTGATTATCTTTGTTATCTTTTCTGTCAAAATGTTGTTTTCAGCTATTTGATACACCTCGTCTTCTATGCCCGGAATAATGTCTATCAGTTCGACATCGTTGCCGTCCTTGTCTTGACCCAAGCTCTCCTCTATAGAGATGACCTTTTTATGCTTCTTGTTCATACGAATGAGCATTAAGATTTCGTTTTCGATACACCTAGCGGCATAAGTCGAAAGCTGTGTGCCCTTTCCATATTCAAAAGAATTTATAGCCTTAATTAGACCTATCGAGCCCACCGAGATAAGGTCATCTGCCTCACCCGCGCCCGAATATTTTTTTACTATATGAGCTACAAGGCGCAGATTGTGATTTATGAGTATGTCTTTTGCCGCCTTATCTCCAGCCTTAAATTTTTCAAAATATTCTCTCTCCTCTTGAGGCGTGAGAGGTTTTGGAAAACCAGAGGCGCTGTTTACAAAGGAAGAAAAACACAAAATCTTATTCATAAAGATCATAAAATTTTCAAAAACCACACTCGCCTCCTGACAAAAAAAGACCAATCTTTGTCACTTGGTCTATTTATATGTCGAATATTCGCGAATTTTGCTTGTACAAATTAATTATTCGAAATAACGAGAAGGCTTCCATAGGCGCTTGCGCTAGCATAAAAAAAGACTTCGAAGAACTTCCCCACCATGTCATTACGAGGAGGCTTTGCCGACGTATGTAATCTCCTACCTGACGGGCTTACACCAGAGATAGGCTTACTTTTTCTCGCAAGCGCCTCTCTAAATTCAGCAATTTCCATGCGTGCGCCAGAGGAGATTGCGACGCTTCTCGCTCGCAATGACACAAGAATTGATACTTCGAAGGTGCTCTTAATAGAAAATATTTCTCGCAAATGTGCATTAAAGTAGAAAAAGACGAGCCCGCTAAAAAGCGAGCGGAGCAAGGCTCGCGAAGTGACCGAAGGCAAGAGTGTACATCGACGTACATGACTGTCTTCGGGCGCTTCGCAGAAACACAGCTCCGCGACGCTTTTTAGCGGGCGAGAAAAAGAGGGCGCCTTTCTTAAGGGCAACCCTCCTTTTCCTAAGTAAAATCTTGGGTTTTAACCAAATTTTATCTTTAGTTTCTTGGGTTTTTGATGTTAGCCTGTGCAGCAGCAAGCCTTGCAATAGGAACTCTGTAAGGCGAGCAAGACACATAAGTGAGTCCTGCATTGTGACAGAATTCTATAGAAGACGGGTCGCCACCATGCTCTCCACAAATTCCAAGTTTGATGTCCGGAC
>CALVTI010000071.1 GCA_944361835.1 uncultured Clostridia bacterium | reverse complement strand
GCTTCGTTTCTGTCGGGCGACTAAAGACAGTCATTTAGGCAGACTAAACTCCTGCCTTTACCACCCGCCGAGCCTTGCCTGGCTCGCTTTTGAGCCGTCTAAATATTTACGGCGGAAGTGAAGAAATAAGAAAGAAAAAATAAGAATAAATTAGGTCCGCCTCCGCGGGCTTTTTCTTTTGCCCGTCTCTGGAGCATGTCCGCCTACGGCGAGATTACATACGTCGCTATCGCTCCTCGTAATGACATTAGGGTAGGGCTTCGAAGCCTTTCCTTTTGTGTCATTGCGAGCGTGAGCGTCGCAATCTCCTGCCTGACGGGCGACTTTCAAAGACGGACTAAAGGGAAAAGCCCCACGCAGTGGGGTTGGGGTGAGGGGCGGAGCCCCTCTAGGTCGCCGTAAGGCGGGGTTCCAAAGGGGCAACGCCCCTTTATTTTGGGTGGGTGGGCGGAAAATCCTTGTCATAGTTTGAGGCGAGGGATAATACAATATAAGGAAGAAAGAGCTGGGGTGTCAGGCTTCCCACTTTTTCGACAATCTCTGCTATAATCGGCATAGCTTTATTTTTTAGGCTGTATTATAGTTAAAAGCGAGGATTAGATGCATTTTTGCGTAGTGAAATCTAAATCTATCAAATTTGTTTTGCTTATGGCTCTTGTGGCAGTTTTGCTCGCTATAAGTATAAACGGGGCGAACTCTGCCCAAGTGTTCTTTGGTTATTCAACAAAAAAGGTTCCTGTCTACTCTGTAGAGACTCAAAACAAACAGGTAGCAATAAGCTTTGATGCAGCTTGGGGAGCTGACAAGACGGCTGATATTATAGAGACTTTAAAAGAGTTTGACTCTTCGGCCACTTTTTTCTTGGTAGGCTTTTGGGTCGACAAATATGGTGACATGGTCAAGGCGATAGATGAAGCTGGCTTTGAGATTGGAAATCACTCAAATACCCACCCAGACATGACCACGCTTTCAGCTGACAAGGTGAGAGAAGAGCTTTCAAACTGCTCTAGCCTAATTAAAGATATTACAGGCAAAGATGTAGAGCTGTTTAGAGCGCCTTATGGAGCTTACAGCAACACTGTTATAGACACTGCGAGCGAGCTCGGCATGACGACTATTCAATGGGACGTAGACTCTCTCGACTGGAAAGGGCTCTCGGCTGAAGACATCACAACTCGCATCTTAAACCAGGTCAAAAACGGGTCAATAATACTTTGCCACAACAACTCAGACCACATTGTAGACGCTCTTCCTATGATTTTGGATAGGCTGCAAAAAAGAGGTTATAAAGTCACCTCTATTGGGGAACTAATTTATAAAGAGAATTACACCATAGATAGAAACGGGACTCAAAAGCAAAACTAAAAAAGGAGAACTTATGAAATACGAACTTATGAACAACAACAAAGTCTTTTTATGCGGAACTGTGGTAGACGAACCAGTGTTTAGCCACGAAACTTTTGGAGAGGGCTTTTATGAGGTAAAAATGTCTGTTCCGAGACTCTCGGAACATGTCGACATCTTGCCAATAACAGTTTCTGAAAAACTGCTTTCCAGTTTCAAACTTGGAAGCAAGGTCAGCATAAAAGGCCAGCTTAGAAGCTACAACAAACTCGAAAGCCAAAAGAGCAAACTCGTTTTGAGCGTTTTTGTCAGGGAAGTAATAGAGCCTAGCCCGTCTATGAATCCAAACATTATTGAAATAAGCGGTTATATATGCAAGCCCCCTGTGTTCAGGACGACTCCTTTTAAGAGAGAAATATGTGACATTCTTGTCGCAGTAAATAGAGCCTACAACAAGTCGGATTATTTGCCATGTATTGCATGGGGAAGAAACGCTAAGTATATAAAAGACGTGCCAGTGGGGACTAAGGTGGACATAGTAGGAAGGGTGCAGAGCAGGGAGTATCAAAAGAAGCTCGAAAATGGAGAGGTCGTGACTAAGACGGCCTACGAGATTTCTATAAACAGGGTAAGCAAAGAAAGCGAGCTTGGAGAGATTATAGAGCAGGTATAATATTTTTTACAAAATTGTACAAAATTGCTTGATTTATGCTTTAGTGTGTGCCATAATTTTGTAAAAAATGGAGGACTAATGATAACCTCGAAGAAAGAGCTTCAAATTCTCTTCTACAAAGGTCGTGTAAAAGAGGCAATACAGTTTTTAAAATCTATTAGAAATGCGGGCAAATCAGTTCACAAAAAGTTTGTAGGGGAGTATAGCTACGAAGATGGCGTAGTAGAGGCGTATGCCAAAGAGGGGAAGCTCAAGGTTGAGATGAGGACATGTCCTGAGCAAGAAGTAGTGAGACAAATCCGTCACAGCATCAATAGAGCTATTAGAGAGAACAAGGCTCGGGTCTATATTGCAGGAGGAAACACAGCCTATGCTGAAAGATACCTTAGCTCAAAAGGCTATCGTGTGACAAAAAAAATGAGAGACGGCAAGGTCTGCGTGATAGAGAAGCAAACTAAGGCTAAACTCCTGACTCTGCCTTTTGTTTATAACGAAGCTTGTAAGGGGCATGTTACAATAGAAGATAGCCTTTATAGCAATTATAGGAAAAAGGCGCTCATAAGCACAATAGAAAATGAGTTAAGAGAAGCTCCTGAGTTAGTTGCTCAAAACGATAAAGAAAGCCTAATACTCAGGTTAAAAAAATTGGGGTTTAAAGTTAAGGAACTTGAGTTTCAAAACTAAACACGCATAAAAAAAGACCACTAAAGCGTGGTCATTTTTTATTTGCTTATTAGTTGAAAAGATCTTTGAAAGCTTTACCAACTTTAAAAGCAGGACAAACTGAAGCTGGGATCTTAACCTGAGCTTTTGTTTGAGGGTTGATACCAACTCTAGCAGCTTTCTTCTTAAGCTCGAAAGAGCCAAAGCCAATAAGTTGAACTTTCTCTCCCTTCTTAAGAGCTTCCACAACAGTAGCTACAAATGCGTCGTAAGCAGCAGTAGCCTCTTTGTTTGTGAGGTTTGCCTTTTCAGCGATTGACTTAATGAATTGTCCTTTGTTCATAAATTTCCCCTTTTTGTGAAATTGTTTAAAATTTCTTTAAACACTTTAATTATAGCCAACTAGAGCACATTTTCAAACTAAAAACAATGGTTTTTGCAAATTTTTCATAAAAAAAGAGGCCTAAACCCCTTTGTTTATGCAGTTTTGAGCCCTTTTAGGCTATTGGAAGCTTTGAAATATACAAAATGCCTAGCGTGCCAGGCCCGCAGTGGCTACAGATGGTGGCGCCTGCTTGCATTTCTATTACCTCTTCAAACCCTAGTTCCTTACACCTTTCTACAACTCTAGGCTTTTCTTCCATAGGTGAGGAGGAGGTGACAAAAACTCTCTTCAGGTCAGGCTCGTTTTCTTTGACCATCTCGTCGACATATTTAATAAGGACATCGCCCAGCTTTCCCATGTATTTTTTTGTGGCTTGCATTTTGCCCAGCTTTAGCTGAATTCTAATCTTCAGCTTCAAAAGGTTTGCTCCAAACATGGCTATCGAGGAGCAACGTCCGCCTTTATGAAGGTAATTGAGCTTGCTGATAATAAACGAAGCCTGAACTCTGCCGACCTCTTCGTTCAACTCGCTCAAAATTTGAGTGATTAACTTTTCCTCAGCTATTTTGTCTAGGGCAGACAAGACAAGAAGCCCTGAGCCAGAGGATAGGCTTCGAGAGTCCACGACAAAGACATTGTCGATCTCTTTTGAGGCAGAGAGCGCATTTTGATAAGAGCTAGAGATTTCGCTGGAAAGCGAAATGTGAATTACGGCATCAAAGTCTTTTTTAATAGCCTTGAAATGTTCGAGGTAGTCGTATGAGCTCCTTGCGGCCGTCTTTGGAAGGACGCCGGACTTGTCCACATAGGCATAAAGGTCTTTGTAGTCCACCTTTCCCTCGACGGTCTCTTCTTCTCCTAAGATTATGGCTATTGGCATAATAAAAACATTTTCTCTATCTTTGTACTCCTGAGGTATATCACAAGTGCTGTCAGCGGATACTGCAATTTTCATGATTACTCCTTAAAAGCATATATATGAAATTATACTTGTGAGAAAAAATAATGTCAAACTTTTGAAAAGTCTTTTTATTTGTGATAATATAGAAATATGGAACAAAAGAAGAAAGAGAATGTTCACAAACATCACAGGCAAAGACTGCTTGAAAACATTTGGCAGGTCGGCATAGAAAACATAGACGAGGTTAAGGCGCTTGAGTTTATCCTCACATATGTTGTGCCTATGAAAGACACAAATGTTTTAGCTCACGAACTTCTAAATGAGTTTGGCAGTATCTCAGCCGTCTTAGACGCTGACTACAGAAACCTCATGAACTTTTGCAATATAAAGGAGAGGACTGCAAAGCTACTCACGCTCTTTCCGCATATCTTCGCAAGGTATAAGAAAGACAAAATTGGCAAAAGGCCAGTCCTAAAAACTTTTGGAGACATAGTCGATTATGTCAAGGCGCTTCTTGAAGATAAGACGACTGAGGAGCTCTATCTCATATGCCTCAGCCCTAAAGGCGAGGTTATATCTTCCAAGAGACTAGCCAGTGGATCTGCGTCACATGTAGAAGTGTCCTCTAAAGAGCTGACTTCATATGTGCTTGGCACAAACGCCACCTCAGTCGTCATGGCGCATTGTCATCCAAAGAGCACTTGTTCGCCTTCGACGGCGGATCTTGCTACCACAAAGAAAGTCAGGAATATTCTTGATATCTACGGCATAAAATTTTTAGATCATCTCATCGTAGGTGATGACGGAGTCTATAGTTTTACTTACTTAAAAATATTGGAGCCTAGAAATGAACTACAATGACGAAATGGAAAAACTTATAAAAAGCTTCGACGGCAAAAGGAGCCTTTTGCTTCACTCCTGTTGCGGGCCATGCTCAAGCGCAGTTATTGAGAGATTAAAGGATATCTTTGATATTACAGTTTTTTATTACAACCCCAATATAGAAGACCAAAAAGAATACAATTTTAGATTAAATGAGCAATTAAAGCTCTTGAAAACTTTGGGTATAAATTGTATAATTGGCGAGCATGATACTGACGCGTATAGCCAAGCTGTGGCTGGAGAGGAAGAAAGAGAGCGTAGTCATAGGTGTTATGAGTGCTATAAGCTTAGACTTGAAAAGACATATAAAAAGGCTCTAGAAGAAGGCTTTGAATATTTTGGAACGACGCTTTCAGTCAGCCCTCATAAAAACGCTGATTGGCTAAATGAGATAGGCCTTGAGCTGGAAGGTGACAAAACAAAATTTTTGATCGCAGACTTTAAAAAGAAAAATGGTTATTTGAGAAGCTTAGAGCTTTCGAAAATATATAATCTTGAGAGGCAAAATTATTGTGGATGTGAAATTTCAAAGAGGAAAAGAGAAGACTAGTTTTTACAAAATATTGAGCTCCTTGCTCCTTTGTTTTGTAGTAGCAATTTTTGCTTCCACAATTTTGTTTATTAGCAGATACGAATATCACCCGGTTGTAGAAAACAGTATGGTGCCGACTATAAACGACGGTGATGAGCTAAACGGCGTGTATATAGACAGGGAGGTCACGCCGACCTACGGCGATGTCGTTGTGCTAAACGTTGAGAACAAGAGTGTAATAAAAAGAGCAATAGCCTTTGAGGGAGACGGAATAGGTTTTTATTATGAGCAGGGCTATTTCAGCCTCTTGAGACTTCGAGATGGAGAGGTGGAATATTTAGAGGAAGGCTATATTCTTTCAAAAGCTGGGAATAGGACGACGCACGCGCTCTTTATGGAGAATATCGCCTCTGGAGCTATAGTCATGGATACGACTGTGGCGTCTTTCGAGGGCCAAGAGGTCACTTTCTATATGGTCGGCGAGGACGAGATATTTGTCTTGGGTGACAATAGGGCAGGAAGCCGAGATAGCTCCACCTATGGCCCGCAAAGCATAGATAGTGTCGTAGGGGTGGCCATGTTTTTGACTCCTAGAGTAGGAAATGAATTTTTAAACGGCTTTGTCCAATTTTTTTACATTATGAAGAAAATAATATTTTTTGAAGGGAGAAACATATGAAAATAGGCGTTGTTGGGTTGCCAAATGTAGGGAAGAGTACGCTCTTTAATGCTATTACTCAAGCTGGTGCGGAGAGTGCGAACTATCCTTTTTGCACTATAGAGCCAAATGTGGGAATGGTAAGTGTCAAAGATGAGAGGCTCGAAAGGCTCGGCGAGCTTTATCATACTGAGAAAATTACGCCGGCAGTGATTGAGTTTGTAGACATAGCTGGGCTTGTGGCTGGAGCGAGCAAGGGTGAGGGGCTTGGAAACAAATTTTTGAGCCATATAAGAGAATGTGACGCTATAGCTGAAGTTGTGAGATGTTTTGAAAACGAAAAGATTATTAGCGTAAACGAGGGTGTAGACCCGAGGAGAGACATTGAAATAATAAACCTAGAACTTGTCCTTGCTGACCTTGAGAGTGTAAACAAAAGACTTGAGAAGGGTTCCAAACTCTTAAGAGTGGGAGAAAAATCTGCCCAGCTCGAGGTCGAAGTTTTAGAAAAGATAAAAAAGGTCTTGGAAGAGGGTAAGCCAGCCAGAGTGCTAAGCTTTAGCAAAGAAGAAGAGCCTATCGTAAAAAATCTCTTTTTGCTCACCACAAAACCTATTATCTATGTGGCAAACATTGGAGAAGAAGATATTGGAAAGCCAGACAATAAATATGTGAAGGTGGTCAGGGAGATAGCTGAGGAAGAAGGAGCAGAGTGCATCAGCATGTGCGCAAAGCTTGAGGAGGAAATAGTCAGTCTTCCTGAAGAAGAGCGAGAGCTCTTTAAGACTGAGCTTGGCATAACGGAAAGCGGACTTGAAAAGCTTGTGGGGGCTAGTTATAGCCTTTTAGGGCTTATGAGCTTTTTGACAGCTGGAGAAAAAGAAGTTAGAGCGTGGACTATAAAGAAGGGTACAAAAGCTCCTCAGGCGGCTGGAAAGATACATACAGACTTTGAGAAAGGCTTTATTAAGGCAGAGGTTGTGAATTATCAAGACCTTTTAGACTGCGGAGGCTTTAATGGAGCTAAAGAGAAAGGAAAAGTGAGATTAGAAGGAAAGGACTACATAGTGCAGGACGGAGACGTCATGCTGTTTAGGTTCTCAAACTGACTTCTCTCCGCCCGCTACGGTGATAGACGGCTCCGCCACCTGTCACCACAGCGGGCGTTTTTTCATATACACTATTGGTGAAAGACATAATCTGTTTTGTCGACAGTGGTACGGGTGGGCTAAGTGAAATGGAAGAGGTTTTAAAAGCTCTTCCAAATTTTCACTATGCCTATGTAGCTGACTTTCAAAATTGTCCATATGGAAACAAGCGCGGGCGAAAATTAAGGAAAATAGGCGAGTCTCTTGTAAGACAAATCTTGCTAAAAATAAGCCCCAAAATTATCGTGCTCGCTTGCAACACGCTGACTACAAACGTCATCTCTCATTTAAGAAAAAAATTCCCAAACACAATTTTTGTCGGCACTGTCCCAGCTGTAAAACCAGCTCTTGAAAAAGGAGAAGAAATACTCCTTTTTGCCACCAAGGCGACAATAGCCAAGACAAAGAAAAATAATAAAATAAAAACTGTTTTTATTAAAAATTTACCCTTTTTAATTGATAAAACACAAAATTTAGATGATTTAAATAAAATTTTAATTAAAAATTTAGAAAAATATAAAAATATTGAGCATGTAGTATTGGGCTGTACTCATTTTTTGAGAATAAAACCCCAACTTAAAAATATTTTTAATAAAAAAACAATTTTTTATGACTCTTGCGAGGGTGTTTCAAAACAATTAAAATTAAAGACAGATGAGGTAAAAATAAAGAAAAAAAACCTAAAAATACAATTTTTTATTAGAAAAAACAATATTTTAATAAAAACTCAGGCTAAAAACTCCCATGAGTTTCGTCAACTAATTTTGAGTTTAGATAAATAATCTCCAAATAGTTTTCTTTTATTTTAGAACTAAAAGATTGAGCTGTGGTTGAGGTGTAATCTACTAACTCGTCGACAAGTGTATAAACTTCGTTTAATTTGAGTTTAAATTGGAGTGTGTTTTGAGTATATTTTGCGGAGAAAGTCGACTCAAAATTTGTCTTGACTTTATTCACGTTTGCCAAGGTGTCAGCGAGGGCGAGTTTTATTTCAGTCTCGCTCATAATGTTTGTGTCCAGACTGACTGAAAGGTCATAGAGAGACTCATAGGTAGATTTGAAAATAGTTAGCGAGCTTGAGAGCACGCTTCTCTCTTCGTCACCAAGGTCGGTCGAGAAAATAAGCTCAGGAATAGAAATTTTGAATATGCTCGCCTCCGGGTAGCTAGAGGCGAGATTTACTCTCACTTTTTCTGCATCATTAGCGCTAAGGTATGCGCTGGCGAGGACTAGATAGACGCCGTCGTCATTCCAGACATAGCCTGCGCCATTTTGAAGTTTTATAGCCTTTGCGCTGTCCTCGGCTGAAGATAGGACAGAACTTTGAGTCAAGCATATGGCATGGACATCATAACCTGAGACCTTGGTCTCTTTGGTGAGAAGGTCAGCAAAACTTCCCACGGTCAAAAAGTTTGAAAATAGGTCTGCTAGACTGACTACTAGAGCGAAACAAACCAGGGTGAGTATGAGAGCAAAAAACTTGCCTGTTTTTGTCGATTTATGATTTTTTGTCATGTTACGTTGAAAATGCCCTCCTTGCTGTGTTATCACCGTAATGTATGACAAAAAAGGAGGAATTATGAAAATCACACCATTATTTGACAGAGTAGTCTTAAAACCTATCAAACCTAGCGCCAAAACTAGCAGTGGCATAGTTTTGCCCGCTGTAGCGCAAGAGAAGACTCAGCTCGCCACAGTAGTCTATGTTGGCCCGGGCGGAGACGTTGATGGAAAAAGACAAGAGATGGTAGTAAAGAAAGGAGACAAGGTTCTTTACTCAAAATTTGCAGGAACAGATATTAAGTTTGGTGGCGAAGATTTGCTTGTCATTAGACAGGCAGATATTTTGGCCATTATAGAAGATTAAGGAGGAAAAACATGGCAAAGAAAATACTTTTTGGAGATGAAGCGCGAAAAGCGCTAGAAAGAGGCGTAAACACGCTTGCGGACACTGTTAAAATTACTTTAGGCCCTAAGGGCAGAAATGTCGTCTTAGATAAAGATTTTTCAGCTCCGCTAATAACAAACGATGGCGTGACTATAGCCAAGGAGATTGAGCTAGAGGACGTTTTTGAAAATATGGGCGCAAAACTCATAAAAGAGGTTTCAATCAAGACAAACGATGTGGCTGGAGACGGAACGACCACGGCCTGCGTGCTAGCTCAAGCTATCATAAGAGAAGGAATAAAAAATTTTGCTGCAGGAGCAAACCCAATAATACTTAGAAAGGGCATTTCAAAGGCTATCAAAGTTTGTGTTGATGAACTTAGAAAAATGGCAAAAGAAGTTTCCACTTCGAAGGAAATAGCTCAAGTGGCGAGCATTTCGGCAGGCGATGAAGAGGTGGGAGAGCTCATATCAAAGGCTATGGAGAAAGTAGGCGCCGACGGCGTCATAACAGTTGAGGAATCTAGGACCATGAAGTCCGAGCTCAGTTTTGTCGAAGGCATGCAGTTTGATAGAGGTTATCTCTCTTCATATATGTGCACAGACATGGAGAAGATGATGGCGACGCTCGACAATGCTTACATACTTCTTACTGACAAGAAGATAAGCGCTATTCAAGACCTACTGCCAATTTTGGAAAACATCATGAAGACTGGCGAAAAACTCTTAATTGTCGCTGACGACATAGAAGGCGAGGCTCTTGCCACGCTTGTACTAAACAAACTTAGAGGCACTTTCACAGCCATAGCTGTAAAAGCGCCTAGCTATGGAGACAGACGAAAGGCTATTTTGGAAGATATGGCGGTCTTGACTGGAGCAAAGCTCATAACTGACGAGCTCGGCCTAGAACTCTCTAAAGTAGACATAAGCTTTTTAGGTAGGGCAAAGCTCGTCAAGGTCGACAGCGCTACTACGACCATTGTGGGCGGAATGGGCGACGAGAAAGAGTTAAAAAAGAGAATTTTAAGCATAAAGTCACAGATAGAAAGCGAGACAGACGACTTTGAAAAACAAAAACTAAGCGAAAGACTAGCCAAGCTCAAGGGAGGCGTGGCGATTATAGGCGTGGGCGCAGCGACAGAAGTCGAGATGAAAGAGAAAAAGCTCAGGATAGAAGACGCGCTTTCTGCCACCAAGGCGGCCTCGCTTGAGGGCATCGTGCCTGGAGGAGGAACGGCGCTTTTAAAGACAAGAACAGCGCTTTTAAAAGCCATAGAAAAGCTTGAGGGTGACGAACAGACTGGCGCTCGAATAATATTAAGAGCTATCGAAGAGCCTCTTAGACAAATAGCTAAGAATGCTGGAATAGACGGAGGCGTGGTGGTGGACAAAGTGCTTTCAAACGAAAGCAAAACTTATGGCTTTGACGCGCTAAATCTTGACTTTGTAGACATGTTTGAGAGCGGAATTTTAGACCCGACAAAGGTCACTCGCTCGGCGCTTGAAAACGCAGGTAGTGTCGCCGCCACACTCCTCACCACAGAATGCCTTGTCGCGGACATAAAGGAAGAAAAAGAAGCCAATTAGTGTTTGTAGATAAAAGGAAACGAAAGATACAATGAGCTAAAATTTTCCACTGTAGTCAAGCTTGCTGACGGTTTTGACATGTCATTAATAGAGTTTTTAGACGACAAATTGTTTGACATGGAAAACTTAGACGTTGATTAACCTCTTCGTCTATTTAAATATAAAATATATTTAATAGGCAAAAGGTTTGACTTTATTTTGCCAATTTATTATCATTAGCCCATACGAAAGAGGAGTAAAGTATGGGCTTTTTTGATAAGATTATGAGAGGGCTCGGCTTTGAAACTAAAGAGGAGCCAAAAAAGGTCGTTGAAAAACCAAAGAAGAAAAAGGTCGGCACTTACGAGCTTGAGGCTTATGAAGAAGAAAAACTAGAGACTTTGCAGGCCATTTTTGTCAAGTCTCAAAAAGATATAAACAGAGTGATAGACATGGTGGAGGAGAAAGAAAAAGTCCTCATAAATTTTTCTAGCTTTCCTAGGAAGGGCTATGAAAAGGCGCTAGCCTTTCTTGAGGGCGCATGTTATGCCTTAAAGGCTCAGCTTGAGAAAGCAGAAGACGGGTTTGTAATAATTCCACTTGAAAAGGATATTTGATGAAAAAAAAGAGAAAATTCGGCTACGACTTAAACAAGGGCTATCTCATCATTGCGGTCACAATTTGTGTGATTTTTTGGGATTTTATCTTAAAGGTCATCACTGACGGCAACGATATTTCGTTCATAAACGGCTTTATTGGCTTTTATTCAGTCCACAACTACGGCGCAGCGTGGAGCATGTTTAGCGGTCACACGATTTGGCTGACGATAATCACGGCTATAGTCATAGTGGCTATGATTGTGTTTGTGTGCTTTTTTAAGTTTAGGACGAGACTTTTCTCAATTTCGTTTGGACTCATTCTTGGCGGAGCCGTCGGCAATCTAATAGACAGGGTTTTCCTCGGCTATGTTAGAGACTTTATTAGGTTTGAGTTTTGGCCGAGCTTTCCTACATTTAATATCGCTGACTGCTGTCTTGTGATAGGCGTCGTGCTGATGTGTGTGTTTATATTATTTCAGCTCCCAAAGGCAGCAAAGCAGGGAAAGCTCAAAGGCCTAAAGGCGAGGCTCAAGAGGGCAGAGAGCCCAGCTTTGAGCGTAAAGGTAAAGAAGGTGGAGAAAGTTGAAGAGGCAAATAACGGCTAATAAAGAAGGCGAGAGGCTAGATGTGTTTTTGAGCGCAGAGCTGGGGCTCACGCGCTCTCGCATAAAGTCACTTATAGATGAAAAGTGTGTGCTCCTAAACGGAAAAGTTCAAAAAGCAGGCGCTGTCTTGAAGCTCGGCGACAAAATTGACATAGCCTTTGAAGACGAAGAAGAGATTGAGGCAAAGCCTGAAAACATTCCTCTCGACATAGTCTATGAAGACCAAGATGTCGCTGTCATAAACAAACCTCAAGGGCTAGTTGTGCACGTCGGGAACGGGGTGAAGAGCGGAACGCTTGTAAACGCGCTCCTCTATAATTTAAAGAGTCTCAGCTCCATAAACGGCAAACTCAGGCCGGGCATAGTCCATAGACTGGACAAAAACACCTCAGGGCTAATGGTAGTGGCCAAGAATGACAAAGCGCACCTCTCACTTTCAAAACAGCTTGAAGACAAAACCTGTCACAGGTGGTATATAGCGCTTTTAGAAGGCAGTGTCAAAGAGGACGGCGGTGAGATTGTCACAAACATAGCTCGCGACAAGAAAAACCGCACTCTCATGGCTGTGTGTGGCGCTGGTGAGGGCAGGCGAGCAGTGAGCCTCTACAAGGTGCTTAAGCGATACGAGGGCTTTACGCTCGTCGAGTTTGAGCTCAAAACTGGCAGAACGCACCAGATTAGAGTTCACGCAAAGTATGTTTTAAAAAGGCCAATAGCTGGAGATAAAGAATACAATCCGCACTCAAGGCTTGGCACTCAGGGACAATACCTTCACGCGTACAAACTCGAGTTTGTTCACCCGACCACTGGCGCGCTTATGAGCTTTACAGCTCCTCTTCCTGAGAAGTTTGAGGACACTCTTAAAAAACTTAAGGAAACTTAAAGCTCCAAAGAGCATAAAAATTTAAAGGAGAACTTATGAACAAATTTACCTTCAAAGACTTTGTAAACCTCATGTCTTATATAGCTGTTGTGCTCATAGCTGTTATGTTGCTTATCCAGCTTATTTTGAGCCTTTTTGACGTGAGCATAACGGGTAGTGCTATTGAGGTCATAGGAGTTATAGGTGAGTGTATAGCCTATCTTGTGACTGCCGTCTGTGCGTTTTCTTTCGTCAGGAGAAAACAGAGCCCCATCTGGGCTATCATTTACACAATTGCGGTTACGGCTATAATTATACTTTTGGTATTTGTGAAAATAAGAGTGTGATATGGACAAGACATTAAAGCTTTTAGCAATAATAACTCTCGGGACAGGCATGGTGTTTTTAATTTTAAACGCCTTTGTCTCATGGGGCTCAACTGCCAGCCTCATTCCTTTTGGGCTCTTAGTCATAATCTTGGCGATAATGGAGTTTAAAAATCTCATCATTCTCAAAAGGCAGATAGATGAAGATTATCCGCTCTTTCTTGCCGAACAATTTAGAAAAGGCAACATCACTCGTGAGGCTGTCGAGAGCCAAGACCCTAGCTTTAAAAAGCTACACGAAAGAGCGTATAGATTTGAAAAATTTAAAATAATAGGCCTAGGCGTAGTCCTAATTTGTCTTGCGGCAGGGCTATTTTCAGCCTTTATATTCCTCGTTTAGATTGCTTTCTACAAATAAATTTAAGAAAACATTTGAAAATGACATTTTAGTGTGTTATACTCTAGGCTCGTAAAGGAGAACATTATGTATACAGTAGAAAAATTGGAAGGTAATAAGTATGAGATAAAGATTGACCTTTCAAAGGACGAATTTGAAAAATTCATAGAAGAAGCTTATGAAACAAGCAAAGATAAATTCAGCGTTCAGGGCTTTAGAAAAGGCAAAGCTCCAAGAAAAGTTATTGAGAAAAATTATGGAGCAAACATCTTTGTAGACGACGCTCTAGACCTTGCTTTTAACAGGCTCTATGGTCAGGCTCTTGACGAACATAGAGAGATAGACCCTATCTCAAGCCCTGAGATAAAACTAGACAAATTTGACGATACTGGGCTCACCATTACAGCTGTTGTTGAGAACATGCCTGAGGTCAAGCTCGGCGCTTACACGGGCCTTGAGATAGAAGGCGCTAAAGGCGAAGTGACAGAAGAGAAGATAGAGAAGGAAATAAACCAGACTAGAGAAAGACAAGCTAGGTTTGTTCCTACAGACAGAGAGGCTAGACTTGGAGACTTTGTTGAGATAGATTTTGTCGGCAGTATAAACGGTGTCAAGTTTGACGGCGGAGAAGCTAAAAACTATCGTCTCGAGCTCGGCTCAAAGAGCTTTATCGACAATTTTGAAGACCAGCTCGTCGGCATGAAAAAAGGCGAGACCAGGACTATCTCTGTCAAGTTCCCAGACGACTATTTCGCTGAAGATCTCAAAGGCAAACAGGCTGAGTTTGAAGTCACTCTCCACGAGGTTGAAGAAAAGATTTTGCCAGAGCTCAATGATGAGTTTGCTTCTAATGTGAGTGAGTTTGAGACTTTTGAAGAATACAAAGCTGACATCAAAAGGCACATGGAAGAGAGCCTTGAGGCTCAGCTCGAGAGAGAAAACGAAAATAAACTTTTAGAGAAAATAACCTCTCTTGCTGAAGTCGACGTTCCAAAAGTTATGGTAGAAGCTCAGCTAGACTCATATGTTAAGGATATGGAGACAAGACTCAGCTACAGTGGCATCAAAATGGACGAATATTTAAAACATATGAATATCACGCTCGACCAACTTAGAGAAAACAACAGAGAGCACGCTGAAAAGACTGTAAAAACTAGACTTGTGCTTGAGGCTATAATCAAAGAGCTAAAGCTTTCTGCCAGCCAAGAAGAAATTATGAAAAAGGTCGAAGAGCTCGCTAGCAAATATGGAAAGACAGCAGACGATTATAAAAAAGTTCTAAACGAGAAACAATATATCTACTTTGAAAACGAAATCATCTTCGACAAGCTCATAAAATACTTGAAAGAAAACAACACTATTACAAAGTAAGGGGTGAAAAAATGTTAGTACCTATGGTAGTAGACCAGACCAGCAATGGTGAAAGGTCGTATGACATATATTCAAGATTGCTTGAGGACAGAATAATTTTCCTCTCAGGCGAAATAAATGACGCAGTGGCAAACATAGTCGTGGCTCAGCTCATATATCTTGAGGGCAAAAACCCAGACAAAGACATCTTTTTGTACATCAACAGCCCAGGTGGAAGCGTCTCGGCAGGCATGGCTATTTACGACACGATGAACTACATTAAGTGTGACGTGTCCACGATTTGTATTGGCCTTGCAGCTTCAATGGGAGCTTTTATTCTCTCGAGCGGAACAAAGGGCAAAAGGTTTGCTCTTCCAAACAGCGAGATTATGATCCACCAGCCTCTTGGCGGAGCTCAAGGGCAGGCGAGCGATATAGCTATCCAAGCTAAACACATTCAAAAGATAAAGGAAAAGATCACTAAGATTTTGAGTGAAAACACTGGCATGCCTATCGAGCAGGTCGAAAAAGACACCGATCGAGACAACTACATGACTGCTAAAGAAGCTAAGGAGTATGGCCTCATAGACAAAGTTTTTGTCAATAGGTCTCAAGAAAAGAAATAAAGGAGAATTGGTTTTGAAAAATAACGGAAATGGAAGCTATTTTTGTTCTTTCTGCGGAAAGAGCCAAAAGCAAGCTAAAAGACTAATTGCGAGCCCTGATGGCGAGACTTACATTTGTGATGAATGCATCGAAATATGCAAGGACATGGTCAAAGAGGACAAAATTAGTGTAGCAGAAGCAAAAATAGACCTGCCTACTCCAAAAGAAATCAAAGCTCAGCTAGACGAATATATAATCGGCCAGGAGGACGCAAAAAAAGTGCTCTCCGTCGCCGTGTATAACCACTATAAGCGCATAAACTACAACATAGTCGCAAAAAAATCAGGCGAAGAGCAAAAGATTGAGCTTGAAAAAAGCAATATCCTTATGGTCGGCCCGACTGGTTGTGGAAAGACGCTTTTAGCAAAAACTCTAGCCAAAATCCTCAAGGTGCCTTTTGCGTCGGCTGATGCCACCACGCTCACCGAAGCAGGCTATGTCGGCGACGATGTTGAGAACATTCTCTTAAAACTTATCCAAAACGCCGACTACGATATTCAAAAGGCTCAAAGAGGAATTATCTATGTCGACGAAATAGACAAGATAGCTAGAAAGACCCAAAATGTGTCCATCACAAGAGACGTTTCAGGGGAGGGCGTTCAGCAGGCGCTTTTGAAAATAATTGAGAGCACTGTGGCCTCAGTTCCACCACAAGGCGGACGAAAGCACCCTCATCAAGAGATGCTCCAAATCGACACTACAAATATCCTCTTCATCTGCGGAGGCGCCTTTGTCGGCCTTGACAAGATTATTGAAAAACGTATGAATGATGCCAGCCTCGGCTTTAATGCAGACATAAAGACTAAGACTGAAAGCGAAGAGATAAACTTTGTAAAACATCTCCAGCCTCAAGACCTCATAAAGTTTGGGCTCATACCTGAGTTTGTGGGCAGACTGCCAGTTGTAGTCGGGCTTCACAATCTAAACGAAAAGGCGCTTATAAGGATTTTAACTGAGCCTAAAAACGCTATTTTAAAGCAGTATAAAAAGATGTTTATGCTTGACAATGTCGAGCTTGAGTTTGAGCCTGAAGCCGTCAGGGCAGTGGCTAAGAAAGCCATGGACCTAAAGACTGGCGCAAGAGGCCTCAGGACAATACTCGAAGACAGCATGATGTCTCTCATGTATGAGACGCCTGGCCAGAGCGACATAGTCAAAATCACGATAAACAAAGATTTTTTCAATGATGACATAAAAGCTGAGCCGACGATTGAGCGAAGGAAAAGTCAGGCGATATAATTTTAGCTCTTGGTTAACTCCAAGAGTTTTTTATTGCTCCAAACTTTGTTTTTCATTTGACAATAATTTTTTTAATTTATATAATTTTTATGAAATATTATTTTTTTTGTTAAATTACGCCATTTTTACCAAAACTTTAATAAGAGGAGGAGACATATGAAGAAGCTATTTGTGTTTGCCTTTGTTGCTCTTCTGTGCCTCACAGGCTCTTTCGCCGCTGTCGGCGTCTCTAGCCCCGAGCCTGTCTCCGCTGTCACTACACCTTCTGGGAGATGGAGCGATTACGCAGCTAGCTCCTTTGCTGGTGGCTCGGGGACATCTACAAACCCATATGAAATAGCTACGCCTGCGCAACTAGCTTATTTAGCCGAGCTCACTAGAAGTAGCTCTTTTGACACTTATTATAGAAATAAATATTATGAGCTTACAGCCGACATAGATCTTTCCGCCCATCAGTGGGACCAAAGCATAGGTTCTACTACGGCTAGCGATCCATTCTCTGGCTTCTTTGAGGGAAACAATCACATTATCACCGGCCTTTATGGTTATTCACTCTTTGGAAGAGTGTATGCCACAAACGACGCAGGAACTGCCGCAGAGAGCAAAGGACAGTATATTCGAAATATTATTTTTAAAAATTTTTATGCGACGAGTTCATGCCTGGCAATATTGACAGCCTCGGGTTTGGATGTGTCTGGGATAGTAGCATATGGCACTTATGCCGAAGGGGCTTCAGGGTTAATTAACACCGCAAACAGTTCTTATGGAATAACAGAAATAAGTCGTTGCGTGAATTATGCCAGTAAAGAGACTGACTCGATAGGAAATCACGTCGGGGGAATTGTCAATTTTGTTGGTGGGATGGTTGATATAGTAGAGTGTGCAAATTACGGGGATCTTACGACAAGCACTAGGTCTGCAGGCATAGGCGGCATAGTAGGGTATGTTAGTGCTCCTGGAGCTCCGCAATTGAAGCATTGTGCAAATTATGGGACTATATATGCACAAAGTGATTCGTGTGAAGTCGGGGGCCTTTGTGGCGATGGTGTGAATGCAAGAGAAATAACTATAACGCAATGTTTAAACGCGGGTAAAATTGAAGCTTCTGGGAGCAAATGTTATGCAGGATATTTTGCGGGATCTGTTGGGAGGAATACAACGATAACAGACTGTTGCGTCTACTCTACGACCTCGTCTTTGACTAGGGGAACTGATGTAAGTTATGAGTCTGTTTTCTATGGGCGCTATTTTACCGACAAACCTTCAATTACCAACACTTCTACAATGACAAGCGGGTCTCTTATGACAGTACGTTTAAATCAAGGAGGGGACTATTTCACTTATTCAAGTTCGGTCTTTAGAGGTGCTCCATATTTAAAATTCATCTACTGGGAGAGCTATGAGGGATGAAAAAGACTTTGATTATAGCCCTTGTCTTGATAGTAGGCTTTTCATGTTGCACAATATTAGTCCCGCCTCTCATTAGCGCTGAGCCTTCTGGCTATTGGGCTGACTACGCCGCCGAAGCCTTTTCAGCAGGCGACGGCACAGAACTGGACCCTTATCAAATCTCCACCCCCGAAGAGCTAGCGTATTTGGCGACTTCAGCTTCAAGCAGTGGCTTTACCTCGGGAGTATACTTTGAGCTCACCGCCGACCTCGACATGTCCGCGCATTATTGGAGCGGGCTAAACTCAGTCTTTAATGGTTATTTTGACGGCGGGAACCATATGATAACAAATTT
>CALVTI010000070.1 GCA_944361835.1 uncultured Clostridia bacterium | reverse complement strand
AAGAGTGATGATATCGATAAGCCACATGAATGGTATACCTATAATTACGAGCAGTATAGCTAAGATAACGCCAAGCACATTGCTCTTTGCAATACTTCTGCAAACACGATAGATAACCCAGATAATGTCAAGGGCTGGCAGAGCTAGAATAATTTTTGCCCAGAGTGGTAGATCGTCCATTCCTTTGATAAAACCTTTCATAAAAACCTCCTTATCTTCATTTTACTACAAAAGGTGAGCTTTTTGCAAACTATGCGAGCTTCTTTTGTAATATATGTATTCAAGGCCCAGAAGAGTACTATTTTTTTGAAGCGCATATTGTAACAGGTTCCTAGTTATTACGCAAGCGAATTTTTAAAGTTTTATAAATTTTTTTAACAGGCCTTTTTTATTGACTTATTGTCTAATAATGTGGATAACCTTGTGGATAAGTACCCAGTTATCCACAATATGTGCCACTTTTCAGCATTTTGCAGACTAAAAAACGCAGACTGTTTGTTTTGTGTAGTAAATTTTAAATCCCAAACGGATCGGTTTTTAGAAACTCCTCGATGTCAATCCCTTGCTTGACAAGTTTGTCTAGCTCCTTTGCTAAAGACTTTCCATCCATAACCATTATATTAGGGTTTTGATAGAAAAGCTCTGGCAAGTCTTCCTCTGGGTAGCCATAATGCTTCAAAACGCGCACCACTTCTTTAAGTTCTTCCAGCGTCGTTACCTCCAACAAGGGAGCAAGGTTTTTCATGTCTTCAATTTCATATTTTGTAAATTTCATTTGAAGCAAAAATTTTTTCAAATCTTCTTCCATACTATTCTCCTCTTTCTTGTTCTCTTTTCTGCAAATCTTTAAATTTAATTTCAAGTTTTTTGCCACCATTCTTTTCGGCGAGTTTGTTATATTCAATGTTTACATATCTTATGACCTCTTTTGTGATAGGGTGCCTTTCCATAAGGACTTTGCTTTCAATGCCATATTTTTTCTTGAAAGCTGTTTCGCGATTTAAGAGGTCTATAGGCTTTGCTTTTTTATTTTTAGCAGACCATTTTATATAAGCATACCTTGCCCAAAGTTTCTTTTCACTCGTTATAGACCAAGCTTTACTAAGAAAATTTTTGTTTCCGAAATTAATATAATTAAGCATAAATTTAAAAATAAGACTATTTGAGGGTGCGGAAAAAATATATGGATTTTTTATCATATCGTTTTTATCTAATCCAATTTTGTCAAAAACTTTTTTCTTTTCTAACACCGTTTCATTGTTATGGCCCAGAATGCTATATGAAGCCTTGAGCATTTTGTTAAGTTCATCTTGAGTAAAATTAAAGGTGGTTTTATAAAAATTCACTTTGTCCAAAATGCTTTGATTTTTTAAGTATAAAAGAGTAGGCATGGTCTTAACCATCTTGCTAAAATCAGCTTGTGTAAGATTAAATGTATTCTTGTAAAAATTTACTTTATCTAAAACATTCTCATTGCTAAAGCCTAAAAGAACAGGTCCAGTCCTAACCATTTTATTAAGTTCATCTTGAGTTAAATTAAATGTGTCCTTATAGAAATTTGCTTTATCTAAAATCTTCTCATCGCTCAAGGCTAGAAGCGAAGGTCTAGTCTTAACCATTTTATTAAGTTCATCTTGAGTTAAATTAAAGGTATTCTTATAAAAATTTGCTTTATCTAAAATCTTCTCATTGCTAAAGCCGAAAAGAGAATTCAGGGTCCTAAACATTTTGTTAAAATCAGTTTGAATTAGATTGAAGGTGTCTTTGTAGAAGTTCGCTTTGTCTAATATGCTTTCATTGTTGAGACCCAAAAGAGTAGGTGTGGACTTAAGCATCTTGCTAAAATCATCTTGAGTTAAATTAAAGGTATCTTTATAAAAATTCGCTTTATCCAAAACGCTCTCATTGTTTAAACTCAAAAGAGCAGGCACAGTCTTAACCATTTTATTAAGTTCATCTTGAGTTAAATTAAATGTGTCCTTATAAAAATTCGCCTTATTTAAAACACTTTCGCTGTTTAATCCCAAAAGAGCAGGTGAGTGCTTAAGCATTTTTCTAAAATCAGCTTTGCTTAAATTGAATGTCGTCAAATAGAAAGTTTGCTTTTTTAAAATCTCTTCTCTTTCTAGATAATATAAACGCGAAATGAGTTTTTCTTTTCTTTTAATTTCATCGTCTGTCCAACCAAATTCTTCTTTCAATGTTTTTATAACGCTTACTGAGCTCACTTTAGCCTCCAATTAGATTTAATCATAACTTATTGAAATTGTCAATTATATTGTCGATATGAAAGGCAAGCGTTTTTGATATTAACAACTGAGCTGTTTGTAAAATAAAAAAGCATATCGTTTGATATGCTTAATTAGTTTATAAATAACAAGGATTCTCAACTTTCTCCCAAATATCTCGTATATATTCATTGTCTATCTTGGCGTTTTGAATAAAGTCTTCTTTATCTTTGAAATATGCAACTTCATCATCGTTTGGGCCCCAGCCCATTTCAATGCCATTTTCGCCATGTCTAAATAGACAGAACATTAAGTTTTTATATTTAAATCCTGTTTCGCCATAAAACTCGAATGCTTCAAGAAAGTCATTTAAGTCAGTGTTTATATGCCTATTTTCTTTATATAATTTTTTTGCTTTGTTTAGTGAAACTAAGTTGGGAAAAATTACTGTGTTCTCGTTAATTTCTCCAAGTCTATTGTTGTACCAGCCACAATGAGGACACTCCCCATTTCCTGTTTTGCTAGCAAGTAGAGTTTTTCCACAAACATCACATTTTTTTTCAAATATTTTATCATATATATTTTTATTTTTCATTCTCTTCCTTTTATTGTAGCCAATCTCTTTCGGTTGTATCGTCCCATATATCTTTTAAAAGTTTATCATCAATTTTAGCATTGTTTATAAAATCTTCTTTTGTCTTAAATGTTTGCAAATGCCAACCATTGAAATCATTCATTTTAATGATTTCCTCATTATTTTCAGAAGTGAGAATGACTTCATAGCATATATTTTTGTATTTAAATTGAACTTCACTATAAAAGAACAATGCTTCAACAAAATCATCAAGATTAGGTTCAAAAGGCTTGCCTTGACTATACAGTTGTTTTGCCTTATTTAGAGAAATTAGGTTTGGATAGATGACTCTATTTGGATTTTCGTCGGCCAAAAAGTTGTTTTTCCATTTGCAGTATGGGCAATCACCTTGGTCATAAACATCTTTTTTTATCATCTCTCTACAAACCGAACAAGGTTTGTCAAAAATTTCATCGTAAATGCTTTTATTTTTCATCATTACAACCTTTATAAATAACAAGGATTTTTAACTTTGTCCCAAATATCTCGTATATATTCATTGTCTATCTTGGCGTTTTGAATAAAGTCTTCCTTGTCTTTGAAATATATTGTGCCACATGGCTCAGGGCCCCAACTAAACTCAATGCCATTTTCGCCATTTCTAAATAGAGAAAAACCTACATTTTGATAGTCAAACCCCATTTCGCCATAAAATTCAAACGCTGCTAGAAAATCGTCTAGATCAGGTTTCATAGGTTTATTTTCATTGTATAATTGTTTTGCTTTATTTAGTGGAACTAAGTTTGAAAATATAACATTGTCAGGGAATTCGCTATATATTTTGCCATTATACCAACCACAATTTGAGCATTCGCCTTGGTCATAGATATCGGCCATATATTTATGACCGCAAACTGCGCACTTTTTTTCAAATATTTTATCATATATATTTTTATTTTTCATTTTTACTCCTTTTAACAATATGAACTGTTTGTATTTTCACCATTTGGGCCTTTGTATGGAGGTCTTTGCTTTCCTGGTGGCTTAGTCCAATCCCAATAATGGTCATGAGGATATTTATGAGGATTTTTCGGATTTTCATTTTTGTGTTTCCAATCTCTATCCCACTTATTTCTGCCATCTGAGCCATACCATCTTTGTTGTATTAGTTCGTCTGGTTTATCTTCATCATACATATCAGTTCTTGAATTAGGAGGCCCATACGAGCCCGGTATATTTTGCCCAACTTTTCCATATATTGGTTCATTTACTCCACCACTTGGTTTACACATTCCCATTATAGCACCTCCTGCGGCAAAAGTTCAAAATTTTTTGATATCGTTTCACCGCCTATGCCAATAAGTTTGAATTTTAAGTATTTGCCGATTAAGTTTTTTACTTTCAGTTCGGTAGTGAATAGTCCAGCGGTGTTATATTTTGTTTTAATTCTTTTCTCATCCAAATACCATTCAATTCTGTCAGCAAATAGTGTTTTTATTTGAATAATTCCTTGATAATTATTTACATCAATAGAAACAATTTTAGGAGAGCCTATCAAAATTTCATTTCTTCTTATTTCAAACAAATTTTTCATGTTATTAAATGATAGTGTGTCCCACTCCACACCTTCATACGGATTTTTTATCAGAGGAATATTGTTTTGCTTGATTTCAATTCCGCGTCCACCAAATTTTTTTAGATCCGCCACAATCTTCCAACGATAAACGGAATTTCTTTCATTGTATTCAAGCAAAGATTTACCGAGATGACTTGCAAATTCCATTTCCGAGCAATTATTTATTTTCATAAAATGCTCTTGTGCTTCTTCGCCGTAGCCAAGTCTAATCGAGTTTTTAAAATGTTTAACTCCGTGACACTTTGAACAAATCGCAATAATTTGTTTTAAAGTTTGCGTTTTCTTTTCAATATCAAACTCCCATTCTTCGTGCGCATCGAGGTCGTTCGTTTTATAACTACAAATTTCGCACTTTCCATTTGCTCTTTTTAATGCATACCCGCGGAGTTTATCCCAATCTTTTTTAGATAGCGTCTTACTAAAATCGTTGTTCCAAGCGCCTTTGGGGAGCATGCTGATCGTTAGTTTTAAGTCTTCCATGAATTGCTCCTATATTTCTGGGTAAAGCTCGCCAGAAAAATATTTTCTAGTAAACTCACTTAGTCCAATTTTTTTGATTAGTTCTTCTCGGTTATATGGGTCAATTGCTTTGATGTTCCCTTTCATTTCTTCAAAAGGTGTTCCATAGCAAATTATTGCACTCGGCTTAATCTTTTGCATCATAATTTCATAGCCTTCCATAAAGCCTTTTTTGTTGTCCTCTCTTGTGTAAGTTGATACTGCCACAACGGAGCCTTCTTCAACCCCATCACAGAAGAAGTCGAAACAATCATAAGAGCCCCACGAAATTGTTGGAATAACTAGCATACCTTGTTTTTGCCAAAAAGCACCGCACCAACGATTTTTGAAAACGCTATCAATCTGTCTTGCAAGTGGCATATCTTTGTAAGTGCTAAATTCGGGTGTGAGCAAGGCGTAATATTGGTCTAGTTTTTCAAGTCCCTGCTCTGGCTTTTCATATACATTTTCGAAATTCCAATCATAAGTAAAGAAGTGAATTGTTTTGTCTTTGTTTTCTTCATCATCAGTTTTTGTTTTCAAATAACTTAATAAGTTTATCTTACTTAAATCTAAATCCTGTTTTTTAATGAGTGGCATGCCATATTTGCCACTTTTTTCGAACTCGTTTCTTACGAGTTTTTGTTTCTTTCTTCGCTTTTCTTCTTCATAATCAACTCCATTTTCTACATGAGAAAAAAGCGAACTTAATTGTTCGTTACTTAGCATTTTGATTCTCCTTGTTTAAAAAAATTAAATACAAGAGGAGAATAACATTGAAGTTCCGTATTTTTCAATGTTGTATGACAAAAATTTTTTGTTTAAAGTTTTGTTATATCAAAATTTTCTGCTTAATAGAATACAATGTGAAGTTTTTAGTGGTAAAAAAGCGGGCGCTGTGGGCGATTTTGGCGTGTGGGATTTTGCTTTGTTTGGCTGTGGGAGGGGGCTTTTTAGTTAAGGCGTCTTTAGCTTCGCCAAAACCTGAGTATACCATCGTGATCGACGCTGGTCATGGCGGAATAGACGGCGGGTCTGTGGGGAGAGTTTCGGGCAAGGACGAGAGCTTTTTAAACCTCGAGTACGCTAAAAGCCTCAAGGCAAGGCTTGAGGAATACAACATAAACGTCGTTATGACAAGAGAAAACCTAAACGGTCTTTACGACCTCTTCGCTTCAAACAAGAAAAAGAGCGACATGGCTAGGCGCAAGGAGATTATTCTCTCAAGCCACGCTGACATGGTTGTCAGCATCCACATGAACAGCTTTCCAAGAGCGTCTTCGAGGGGCGCGCAGGTCTTTTACAGGCCAGACGACCCAGCATCAAAGCTTTTCGCTGACAGCATTCAAGAGGTGTTTGTCAAAGAGCTTC
>CALVTI010000069.1 GCA_944361835.1 uncultured Clostridia bacterium | reverse complement strand
TGCCTCCTGGCATAACCGTAAAAAAAGTTGTGGCACACGCTGATGACATCGCGCTTGCGCTTGCAGCCAAGGGCGGAATAAGGATAGAAGCTCCTATCCCAGGAAGAAGCGCAGTCGGCATTGAAGTCCCAAATGATAAGATAGCGACTGTTGGGCTTAAGGACATTATAAATTCAAGAGAGTTCTACTCTTCTAAATCTCCGCTCACTTTTGCACTAGGAAAGGATATTTCTGGCGCTGTAAGAGTGTGCAATTTGCTCAAAATGCCGCACCTCTTGGTAGCCGGCGCGACAAACTCTGGTAAGAGCGTTTGTCTAAACTCTATCATCATAAGTCTAATTTACAAGACTTCACCTGAAGATTTGAGGCTCATTCTAGTCGACCCTAAGAGGGTAGAATTTACTATGTACAACGACCTGCCTCATTTAATGCTCCCAAATGTTATTACCGAGGCAGACAAAGCTCTAAATGCCTTTAATTGGGCTATTAAGGAGATGGAGCGAAGATATACCCTGTTCCAAAATACTAGGACTAGAAATATAGACGAATACAACAATAGAGAAGAAATCGTCACAGGCGCAGAAAAGAAGATGCCGTATATCGTGATTATAGTCGATGAGCTTGCCGACCTTATGATTACGGCAAAAAAAGAGCTTGAAGAGAAGATTATGCGTATAGCCCAAAAAGCTAGAGCGTCTGGCATACATCTTGTGCTTGCTACGCAAAGGCCTTCGGTCGATGTCATCACTGGTACTATCAAGTCAAATTTGCCGTCTAGGATAGCTTTTGCTGTATCGTCTTTTGCAGACAGCAAAACCATATTAGACGCCAGCGGAGCTGAAAACCTCTTGGGCAGAGGAGATATGTTGTATGCTCCAGTTGACGCTTCCGAGCCTTCTAGAATACAGGGATGTTATGTCTCTGGTGAAGAAGTGATGAGAATAGTGGATTTCGTCAAGGACAACAATCCGGCTGATTTTGACAGCGACACAGAAGACCAAATCTTAAATGGAGGCAAGTCTAGCTCTGCGGTAGGCGGAGCTGGGGAGGATCTTGACCCTATGCTTCCTCAGGCGCTTAAGATGTTTATAGAGACAGGTCAGGCGTCTATATCAGTTATACAAAGAAGATTTTTGGTGGGCTATCCTAGAGCAGCTAGAATAGTCGACCAAATGGAGCGAGCAGGTTATATTTCTGCTAGCGATGGTAGTAAGCCAAGGAGCGTGTTTATTACGATGGAAGAATTTAACAACATTTTTGGAGATGTTTAGTGCATGACTAAAGAAGAACTTATATCTAAAACAGTCTCGGCCGTCGGGCTTGGATGTGACAAAAATAGGGTAGACCTAGAACATATGCTTGGGAAGCTTAAAGATTATGGCTTTAAGCTTTCTCCAGACATTGATGAGGCGCAGATTATTTTAGTGAACACTTGTGCGTTTATAAACGACGCTAGACAAGAGTCTATAAACAGCATTTTAGAAGCCATGCTGCGAAAGACGGTTTTTAAGTGCGAAAAACTTATTGTGACCGGTTGTTTGCCGGTCAAATATCTTGCCGAGCTAAAAGGCTTGTTGCCAGAAGTAGACGCCTTTGTAGATTTAAAAAACAACGATCGAATAGTTGAGATAGTTGAAGACCTCTACGAAATGCCTCATGCTTCTTACAAAACGGAAGAAACGAGCAGGGTGCTTACATATAGCGAGCACTATGCTCACTTAAAGATAGCTGATGGGTGTAATAATGCGTGCGCTTACTGTACTATCCCTAGAATAAGGGGAAGATACCGTTCCGTGCCGTTAAAGACGCTCATAAAGGAAGCTAAAGACCTTGCTAAACGTGGAGTTAAGGAGCTTTGTATTGTTGCTCAAGATACGACGCGTTATGGCGAAGACCTTGAAAAAGGCGAAAATTTGATAGGTCTCTTAAAAGAGCTTGTAAAAATTAAGGGTATAGAGTGGATTAGGCTCTTTTACCTATATCCTGAAAAAGTGACTGACGAGCTTTTAGAGTTTATACATAACGAGCCAAAGATTTGTAAGTATCTCGACATACCTCTGCAACACGTCGATGATGAAATTTTAAAGGCTATGAATAGGCGGACAAGTGAGCAAGATGTCATCGACCTTGTTGAAAAGATAAAATCGCGCTATCCAGAGATGAGCATTCGTTCGACATTTATTGTCGGCTTTCCTGGAGAGACGAGAAAGAAATTTAAAAAGCTTTTGGAGTTTTTGAAAAAATACGAGCTAGACAATGTGGGTTTTTTTGCTTTTTCGCGAGAGGAGAACACAAAAGCCTATTATTTGCCAAAACAAGTCTTTGAATTTACAAAGAAGAGAAGACTTGAGAAAGCATATAGCGTACAGGAAGCTATTTCTTTAGAAAAACATATTGAAAAACTGGGCAGTGTGGAAAGAGTAATGGTCGATTTTAGAGTCAAAGATTCAAAAAAATATATTGCACATACCCAATTTTGCTCGCCAGAAATCGATTTTGTTGTTATAATAGAAAGTGAAAAAGAACTGGAGCTTGGCAAGCTCTATGATGTTAAACTTACAAGAATTTGCCAGACAGGCTTTGAAGGAGAGTTATATGAACCTACCGAATAGGATTACGCTTGTAAGAATCTTTTTGATTCCGCTCTTAGTGTTTTTCTACCTCGCCACATTTGTGCCTTACGGAAAACTAATTGCGACAGTGATTTTTATCATTGCTAGTTGCACGGACTTTTTAGACGGACATATCGCAAGGAAGAGAGGCCTTGTGACTGACCTTGGGAAATTTTTAGACCCTATTGCCGACAAACTTCTCACCATGTCAGCGCTCTTACTCGTAGTAGCTGATGGAACAATTCCTGCGCCTTATGGAGTAATTTGTGCGATCATAATTCTTGGCAGGGAGCTTGTGATAAGCGCATTTAGACAGATTGCGGCGACTAAAAACTTTGTCATGGCAGCGGACAAATGGGGCAAACTTAAGACCATTTTCCAGGACATAGCTCTTCCTGTGCTTATGCTTCTTGCTTTCAACAATACGGAAGTTATGTGGCTCACCGGGACAGCGCTTTTGGTCTTTGAGATAATAGCTTGGTCACTGATAGGCATAGCCACACTTTTGACAATAGTGTCTGGTGTAAACTATTTAGTAAAAAATTGGAGCGTCCTAAGAGCTCCAAAAGGAGAACAGAATGGATAGACAAAAGAACTTAGAACAGGCCATTTTACAAATTGAAAAACAATTTGGGAAAGGCGCAATCATGAAGCTTGGCGACAATGCCGCACAAAACATTGAAGTCATCTCAACAGGTTGTTTGACATTGGATCTAGCACTAGGGATTGGCGGTGTGCCAAGAGGAAGAATTGTAGAGATATATGGGCCTGAGTCGTCAGGTAAGACGACCGTATCTTTGCATATAATCGCTGAGGCTCAAAAGAATGGTGGCGTAGCTGCGTTTATAGATGCAGAGCACGCGCTAGACCCTGTGTATGCTGCAAAGCTTGGAGTAAAGACTGATGAGCTTTTAGTGTCTCAGCCAGACAATGGCGAACAGGCGCTTGATATTTGTGATCAACTTGTGAGGTCTGGAGCCGTAGATATAGTAGTTATTGACTCTGTTGCTGCGCTCACGCCAAAGGCTGAGATTGAAGGGGATATGGGAGACAATCATGTCGGGCTTCAAGCTAGGCTTATGAGTCAAGCTCTAAGAAAACTTGCTGGTGTGGCAAACAAGAGCAAGACTTGTATTATTTTCATAAATCAGCTTAGAGACAAAATTGGAGTTATGTATGGCTCTCCTGAAACCACTTCGGGAGGCAAAGCCCTTAAGTTTTATGCTAGCATTAGGCTTGATGTGAGAAAGAGCGAAGCCATTAAAGATGGCGCAAACATAATCGGTAATCGAACTAAGGTAAAGGTCGTTAAAAACAAACTTGCTCCACCTTTTAAAACAGCTCAATTTGATATGATATTTGGCCAGGGGATATCCAAGACGGGTTGTGTCCTTGATATGGCTCTAAACTTTAATTTGGTTCAAAAAATGGGCTCGTGGTTCTCTCTTGGAGGCGAGAAGATAGCTCAAGGTAAAGAGAACACAAAAGCTTATCTTGA
>CALVTI010000068.1 GCA_944361835.1 uncultured Clostridia bacterium | reverse complement strand
AGGCTCATCTTCCCGTCGCTTGAGAGAGAAATCAGGACTCTTCTCACAGACAAGGCAGACGAGCAGGCCATAAAGATGTTTGAGCTAAATCTAGAACCTCTTTTGATGCAGCCACCTCTCAAAAACAAAGTCATCATGGGCTTTGACCCGGCCTACAGAACTGGCTGTAAAATAGCCGTCATAGACGGCAGCGGAAAGGTGCTCGCCACTACGGTCGTGTATCCTACTCCGCCTCATAGCGACATAGAAAAGTCTGAAAAGATTTTGACCGAGCTAATAGACAAATGCAAAGTCGACGCCATAGCCATAGGCAATGGCACAGCGAGCAAAGAGAGCGAAATCTTTGTCAGCAATCTCATAAAAAAGCTCGACCGCAAGGTCAGCTACATGATGGTAAACGAGGCCGGAGCCTCTGTCTACAGCGCCTCCAAGCTTGGTGCTGAAGAATTTCCGCAGTACGATGTTTCGCTTAGAAGCGCGGTTAGCATAGCTCGTCGTCTACAAGACCCGCTTGCTGAGCTCATCAAGATTGATGTAAAATCTATAGGTGTGGGCCAGTATCAGCATGACATGCCTCAAAAGAGGCTGACAGAGGTGCTCGAGGGCGTGGTCGAAGACTGCGTAAACAAGGTTGGGGTAGACGTAAACACAGCTAGCCCAAGCCTTCTCAGCTACGTTTCGGGTCTCAACTCAGGCATAGCTAAAAACATTACGCTCTACAGGCAAGAGAACGGAGTCTTTAAAGACCGCCAGGAGCTTTTGAAGGTCTCCAAGCTAGGAGCTAAAGCGTTTGAGCAGTGCGCAGGCTTTTTGAGAATAGTTGGAGCTGAAAACATTTTAGACAACACTGCCGTTCACCCAGAGAGCTATGACGCTGTCAAAAAACTCTTAAAGCTTTTTAGCATGACTGAAGAGGATATAAAAAACGGGAATGTCAAGAACCTGCCTAGCCTCATTGAAGAAAGAGGCGAAAAACGTGTGGCTGAAGAGCTCAAAATTGGTGTGCCGACGCTGAGAGATATTGTGGGCGAACTTTTAAAGCCAGGCAGAGACATTCGTGACGAGCTTCCGCCACCTATGCTTAGGACAGACGTCATGACCATGGAAGACCTCAAAGAGGGCATGATAATAAAAGGCACAGTCAGGAATGTCATCGACTTTGGCGCGTTTGTCGACATAGGAGTGCACCAAGACGGACTCGTGCACATAAGCGAAATTACAAAGAGATATATAAAACACCCGAGCGAAGAGCTCACAGTCGGCCAGATAGTCGACGTCATGGTCATTGGCGTAGACCTTCAAAAGAAGAGGATTTCACTCAGTATAAAACGCTGTGAAGATGAGGTAAAAAATGCCTAAAGAAGCTTTTTTAAAACTAAATAGGAAGAAGAGAGACCGCCTTCTTGACAGTGCGCGTGAGGTTTTTTCGAGGGGCGATATAGAAGAGCTTTCGACGAGCGACATAGTCTCGGCCATGAAGATAAGCAGAGCGAGCTTCTATCTCTACTTTAACGACAAAGAGGACCTCTTTCTCTATTGCATGGAGAGTTTTGGTCTCTTGCTTTACGAAAAGCTTCACGAAGCAGCAAGCGAAAAGAAGACTATTTTTGACTGCGCGCTCTCGCTGTTTGATTTCTACGCCGAGCCTCAGCTGGGCCTCAAGGACTTTCAGTTTGTCGGCAATATCTTTTGCAATATGAACGCAAAGATGAGTCGCCAGCTCATGTCTCACTTTCTTGACACGCCTAAGTTTAAGGAACTGAAAGAGCTTTACTACAAAAACTATAAAGAAAAAAACGTCTCCATGATGAGCTTTGGCTGTCTTGTCGACCTCTTGTTTCAAAGCCTAATCTCAAGCATAGCCTTTGTTCAGCAGACAGGTGACAAGCAGACAGCAAAGGAGATGCTTCTTCATAAGATAAACATTTTAAAGAATGGGATACAATAAAAACTCGCCTCGAGGCGAGCTTTTTTTAACTATTAACCAACAATTTCAAAGTAAGCTCTTGGGTGGTCACAAACTGGGCAAACCTCAGGAGCTTCTTCTCCTATGTGGATATGTCCACAGTTTCTACATTTCCACACCACACGAGTCTCTTGTTTGAACATTTTGCCAGCTTTGAGCTTTTCAGCGAGTGCAAGATAACGCTCTTCGTGGTGTTTTTCTATCTCGGCCACGCCAGCAAGTTGCTTGGCAAGTTTCTCAAAGCCTTCCTTCTTTGCGTCCTCAGCCATGCGCTTATACATCTCTGTCCACTCCCCATGTTCGCCTGCGGCAGCAATAAGAAGGTTTTCGTAAGTGTCCTTAATCTTTCCACCACTTAGCGCCTTATACCACATTTTTGCGTGCTCTTTTTCGTTGTTTGCAGTCTCCTCAAAGATAGATGCGATATATTCATAGCCGTCTTTTTTTGCTTGGGAGGCGAAGAAAGTATACTTATTTCTAGCTTGGCTCTCGCCAGCAAAAGCTTCCCAAAGGTTTTGTTCTGTTTTGCTTCCTTTAAGTTCCATATTTTATTCTCCTTTTACATGCCTGATTATACTATGCCAAAAGTTTTTTGGCAATCATTTTTAAGAGGTTTTTAGTTTGACTTAATTTACCATAATTTGTTAATATTAGGCTAGGAGAAAAGTTATGGCAGAGTTAAACATAGATGTCCTAAACACGCTAAATCTCATTAGCGAGGACCTCGGCAAGGCGTATGAAGAGGGCGGCTACAATCCGTTTGAGGAGGGCTATGGCCTGAGTGAAGAAGAGGTCACAAAGCTCCTAGATAGCAAAAAGCTCATAAAACCTCTAGTCGCTCCAAAGTTTTTAGACCAAAACAACAAGGCTGTCTCTAAAAATTTTGCGCTCTCGCTTGAAAACACACAAAAACTCATCACCTCGCTTGAGTCAAAGCTTGACGCTCGTCCTGATTATGTAAATGAATTAAAAGAAAACATAATATTTCTAAAAAATAGAAGAGAGCTTCTCTCAAGGGCTATAGAAAAGTTAAAGAATATAAATGAAGACAGCTTTGCTCTCTACACTATGGTCTATGACATAGACCCAGTGCTTTCGCCCATGCTTGATAAGAGCTTTGAGGAGGAGCTTAGCATTGACGTGCTCGCCTATGACCTTGAGTCCAACGCCAAGCTCAAAGCCAAACTCAAAGCGCTCAAAGCTCAGCAGATTGAGCGCCAGCACGAACTCGCTCGTCAAAAGCTCCTAGAGCAAGAGGCGAAGATGGAAAAAAATTCTCAAAAACTAAGGCGCGAGGCTCTCGCTCAGTTTACAGCCCAGACAGGGCTCTCTCCAAAGCCAAAAGCTAAAAAGCCTGCCTCGACAGAAAAGACCTCTGCCCGGACTGAAGAAAAATCAAAATAGATCCAAACTTTTAGCACAGGTCAAGTCTTAAAAATAATGTATTTTTATTTGATTTTTGTCTAAAAAATTTTTAAAATATAGCCGAAAACAAAGGAGAACCAGATAAAAAAGGAGTAAAAAATGAGAGTTAGTATAAAAGCTTTTTTGCTTGCGCTTTTAGCTCTACCTTGTCTTGCTTTCTTTTCGGCTTGTGGTGAAGATGAGCTCACAGGGCTCAGGGTCAGTGGGCAAAAGGTGGTATTTGACATTGGCGAAAGCTTTAGTCTAGGCGACGCCTCTTTTGAAAAAGAGTTAAATGGCGAGGAGTGGCAAGCCTGCGCTCAAAGCGACATAACTGTAGACTCTTCAAATTTTGTCTCCCAGACTAGCGGCGTCTACGAGATAAAATTTTCTTATGAAGACTTAGAGAGTAGCTACAAAGTTTTGGTCATAGACCAAGACACACTTGTTGCTACTTATGGTGAAACGCTTGCGGACGTCGAGCTCGGCGTAAGTGGGCTCAGCTTTAAAGCTGACCTTGCGACAAGTGTGGGTGCGCTTGGTGAAAACAAGTTTGTAGTAGTTTATGAAAACATAGAATTTGAAATCACAATTTTAGTAGAGCAGGCTACTCCTGCTATTACTGCCCCAACTGGCCTCACAGCTACTTACGGTGAGACCTTGGCAGACATAGAGCTTCCAGAGGGCTTTACTTTTAAAGACAGCCTTGAGACTTTAGTAGGCAATGCCGGTGAAAGGACTTTCACTGTAGTATACACTCCAGCTGATACGACAAACTATAAGTCAGTTGAGCTTGAGGTGACTATATTAGTAGAAAAAGCTACCCCAAGCTACACACCTCCAACAGACCTCACAGCTACCTATGGAGACACTTTAGAAGATGTACAGTTGCCAGAGGGCTTTACTTTTAAAGACAGCCTAGAGACTTTAGTAGGCAATGCTGGTGAAAGGACTTTCACTGTAGTTTACACTCCAGCTGATACGACAAACTATAAGTCAGTTGAACTTGAGGTGACTGTATTAGTAGAAAAAGCTACCCCAAGCTACACACCTCCAACAAACCTCACTGCGACTGAGGGCGAGAGCTTGGCTGACGTCGCGCTTCCAGAAGGCTTTAGCTTTAAAGATGCGCTCACGACCTTGGTTGGTGAGCCTGGAAGCAATACATTTGCAGTCATCTTCACACCAAGTGATACACAAAACTACTTGACTGTTGAGCTCAATGTCACCATAGTAGTCAGCGCCCAACAACCAGTAGGCATTTTAGAAAACTTTGGTTTTGAAAACATACAAGGTTTGAGCGAGGATACCTTCAGCTACTGGGTGGCTAGCACAAATGAAATAACAGCTGAAGATGGCGTCACAGATATCGCTACCTTTAATGCCATAATCACGAGTCTAAACTCAGACACTTCAGTTTTGCCATCTTGGGACGACGGTAAGGCTCAAAAGTCTGGCGATACGCCAGCTGAGGTTCCAGCAGGTGGATTTTATTATGAACAGACTTTAGATGTAAACGGCGTGACAGTCTATGTGCTCGCTTATCAAGACGGGAATGACATAATCATAGAGCAGATTTCAAAATACGGCTCAAACTTTAGCGTAGACCTGACTACTGGCATAACTAAAGAGCTTTACGATTTCATCACGGCTTATGGCCAGAACGGGAAGCTTAAAGTCGAGGTTGTTGTAGACGGCGATGTCAAAGGCTCTTCAATCGCTACCGAAACTTCAAACTACTTTGCAATTACAAACTCCGTGGTCCTTCCGCTTGAGGGTTCGACAGAGGAAATGCTGAAGTATGAAGAAATATATGATCTAGCAGAAGAAAAAGTATATATCTTCTATTATGTAAACCAAGGCACACCTTCCTATACAAAAACAGTTTTGACCTTTGCCGAGATTGTCTCTATCTACAACGGCATGAACCCGGCAGAGCTCGCCATAACCTCTGCTGAAGAGCTCATGGAAAGCTATAGAGCTGCTCAGGCCTACTTTGCAGGCTTTAAAAGCGCAGACGGCTCCTTTAAGAGTCAAGCTGAAATAGACGCTCTCTTTACAGGATATGGGGAATATGTATATGGCGGAGAGAGCTACAGCGTAGAAAAATATACCGCCTTAGGCAAAGACTATGTTTTCCTCTTCGACCAAGCTGGCAAGGCTTACATTAGAGAAAACGGTAGGCTTGTTGAGCTAGAGATAGACTTTGAATTTACTCCAGTTCTTGAAAGAAGTGACTACACCCAAATGACAGATGAGGAAGAAAAGAGCGCAATAGCTTTCTTCCATGGCGGAACGCCTACTGAAGATATAGTTTGGCCGACAGACCTTTTAGTCGAGTATGGCCTCGGCGAAATTCCTGCTCCAAGCGGTGAGGTTGAAGAGCATGGCGTATTTTATGATGAGGAGCTTGGAATTTACAACCTAGTCATCTCTGTTTCTGGCTGTCAAGACTTCGAGACCTTTGTTCAAAACGTCTTCAACGCGGGATATAAGAGTATAGACCCTGAGCTAGGCGAAGCATTAACTTACCAAGAGCTTAT
>CALVTI010000067.1 GCA_944361835.1 uncultured Clostridia bacterium | reverse complement strand
GCAGAATTGTTTGTTATGAGAAGAGAGGTATCGTTTGTTATGTCTGGCGTCCTAATGAGGTGGTCTAAAATAATGGCCAGATCTTCTCTGGCGACTTCTTCACTAATGATCACCGCATTTGCATGAGCAAGTGTAGAGTGCCTTCCAATTTCTACGCCAAGGTTGTCGACCGCCTCTATAAATGTGTCTCCGTCTGCTGTAAAAATTCTAAAATTCTCAGCATAAGTCTGTGACGGCGTGGGAATAAAGGTGACCGCGGTCACGCTGTATCCTCCCGCCTCCCCTTTGTCCACCCCAAGCGTCGTCACGACCGTTCGGTCTGACGTGGCAGGAGGCGAAGCTAGACCCGCAGGCAAAAGAAAAACTAAAATAAACAAAAATACAATTACAATAGGATTTTTGCATAGCGTCCACAAAAACTTTTTCATGCCCTAAGCCTCCTTTTTGAAAGTAGAGGAATGAGAAGAATGAGAGGCAAACCTATTTCGACAAAGAGCGCTAGCCACTTACCCACAGCAGTCATGAAATCTGTAGTAACTTGAGAATTGACAAATACAATTATCATCAAAAGCACTGTGACAAGATTTACGACGATTATATTCCACGCTCTATTTTTAATTCCAGTGACTAGTCTTATGCACTCACAGCCACAATAGGTCATAATTCCAGCTTGATAGTAAATCAAAAACATAATTGGCAAAACTGATATTATTGTAATTTTTCCTACATTCCCAAGTTTTGTGGCAAACTGTATTATGTTTGAAAGGGCTTCTCTATGAGCAAACGAAGTCGACCTGTAAAGTAAAATATATGTGAAGAAAAACAGAAGTAAAATTATCATTGAAGAGATGACAAATTTCAAAATTTGTCTCCCAAAGCCATTTTTTATCTCAATTTTGTCTAAAAATATAAATAAAAATGCAAAATCTCCAAACCAAGCTAGATGATTAAAATATGTACCCAGCGAGCTTCCAATATTAAACGGCACATCGACAGCCTCGCCAAATTTTTGAATAGAGCCCACGCCAAGGAGAATGCAACACACAAGACCTATAATTATAAAAATATAATAAAATTCCGCTGTCCTCCCCATGGCTCGCGCCCCGCTATAGACCATGGCGTCCACGACAGGCAACAAACATAGGAAAAACAAAAAAATCGTGGCTTCATTAAATATTTCGTCTCTTAAAAAAGAATATGATTCTGTCAAAATATTTACGAGAATAAAAATAAAATAAATAAAAAATATAGAAAAAATAATTTTTGTTAATATTTTCCCTAAATATTTTTGTAAAATTGAATAAATAGATAAATTTGGGTGTTTTTCTTTTAATTTAATTAAAAGATAAAATATTGAAATTTCTAATCCAAACAAGATTAAAAGCACGAGTATCGACGCCAGCCTATTTTGGTCAAACAAAAGCGATGGCAAAAGTAATAGTTTGCCACTAAATATCATTATGGAGGCAAAAATTCCTGCCTGTCTAGACGAAATTTTATCTCTCACTTTTTTAGCCTCACTTTGTTTTTGTTGTTGTAGCTCTTGGGCCGTGTTGTCATATCGTAAACGGGGACTTTAGCAACTCCATCTTTTAGGTCTTCCCTTATCCTTGGCGCAAATGGCGCAAGAGTAGGTGTGCCGAAGCCGTTTAAAGAGGCCAGCCTGTTTATGAAATATATCATGCCCCCAACAATGCCAAAGAGTCCAAGCGTTCCTCCCAAAATCAAAAAGATAAATCTTAAAACTGTAAGTTGTGGCGCCTGGTCAGGCACGACATAAATAGAGATTATACTCATAGCGATAATAACTACGCCCGGGGTCGAAATAAGCCCTGCCTTTACTCCTGTGTCTCCCAAGATCAGCGCGCCCACAATGCTGGTCGCAAGGCCCAAATATCTAGGCAGTCTCAAGCTGACCTCATACAATATTTGAAACAATATGAGTATAAACAAAAGCTCTAAAAACGGAGTGAACGGCAAATTCTGCGTCGCATTGCTTATTGTTATTAAAAACTTTAATGGCAAAATCTTGTAGTGAAATAGCCTCAGGGAAAGATAGACGCCCGGCACAATAGAAGCAAGAAGTATGCCAAGCGCCCTTATAACTCGTATAAACGAAGCATAGAGAGGGTTTGTGTAATAGTCGTTGCTATTTTGAAGGTCCTCGAGCACTGTGTAAGGCACGGTGAGCACAATAGGCGAGCCGTCACAGAGAATGGCCACTTTGCCCTCAAGCAGTTTGGAGCCGACAATATCAGGCTTTTCACTAACTCCCACCTCTTTAAAAAGCACTTCTTTTTCGTCTTGAAGAAATGATAGAAGATAGTGTGAGTCTACCACGCCGTCTATTTTTATAGAACTTAAGACTTTTATTACCTCTTTTACTACTTTCTTGTTTGCTATCCCCTCTAGGTAGACAATAGACACCTTGGTCTTGGTGTACTCACCTATCTCAAGCTGAGTATTCCTAAAACTTTGCGTCTTAAACCTACGCCTAAGCAAGGTGATGTTTGTTTTTACATTTTCAGTAAAACCTTCACGCGGGCCCTGTATAACGGCTGAAGTCGGGGGCTCGCTCGGCATGCGCTCTGGAAAATTTTCAAAATCAATAGCCAGCGCCCCCTCTTCGCCTTCGACAAAGATGAGCGCGTTGTTTTCTACTATCTTTTTTATGTAGTCCTGCTCAGTCTCCACCTTTTCTATCTCAAGCGCCGTGAAGACCTTTTCTTTAAAGGTATTTAGTGAAATCTTTTCTTTCGTCTCTATAATTGGAACCAAGACATTTCTCGTAAACAGCTCTTTATCTATCATACTTCTTAGAAAAATTATGCCCACTCTCTTTCCTTGAGGAGCAATGGTCTTTTTATAAACGTCTTGGCTTGACCCTAGCTTTTGATAAAGCGAGTCCAAGATTTGATCAACTGAAAAAAACATACCCCTCCTTGGAGGTAGTATGTTTTTTATTTTATTTATTATTCTTAAGCTATCTCTAAAACAGCTGGAGCAGAATCTAGCGTAAACGACGCCTCGCTTCCCTCCGCCACAACGCTCACTCTTCTCAAAGCCCTCGAGCCTAACGTGTCTGTGAGGTCGACATAGCCACTATCTGTTTGGACATATATCAAAATCACATCTTCAGCCACGCCCTCTATTGTCAGCGTCAGTCTAAACCTTTCAGCGGTCGAGTTAAAAGATAAGCGCTTGGTCTCCTGATCAAAAGCCAAATTTGTCGGCGCTTCAAGCGTCTCGTAACTGATATAGCTTACGCCCTGACTAAACCTGCTTGTAGCTACACCTTGCGCAGTCGAGACCGCTCTAATGTAAAGCAGGTTTTCTCCCTTTGTAAGGTCGAGGCTCGCAAGGTCAAAAAACCCCTTGTCTGTGCCAAAATCTTGAAACGCATCTGTAACGAGCTGAACACCACCCGAGGTATAACCATAAAGAAGCTCGTAGCCACTCGCCCCTGAAACCTTGTCAAAATACACTCGCTCTTCTTGTTGGCTTACAGTGAGATTTGTTGGCGCAGCTAGTCTTCTTACATAAACAAACTCTTCAGCTTGACAAATATTACTGTCCGCATTTGAAACTTGCCCCACTAGCCGGCATCTTATACTATAAGTTCCAGAACTTGTAAAATATGAAGCTAGGTCAATATAGTTTGTTTCGCTTGCAAGCTCTATAGTCGTTCCACTTGCGTCAGTGACTAAAAACACGTATTTTTCAGCCCTTTCGTTTTTATCAACTGTTGCAACAATTCGCCCGTCATCTAGCTCTAAAACTGTCAAATTTGTAGGTGTAGGAATTTTGGCGTAGAGATTGACAAGCCCTATAATAGTCAATATTATCCCAGCCAGCAAAACTACACCCACAGTTATTAATATAATAAGTTTTTGGGTTTTTGTAAGAGGCTTTTTTTCTTTAATTTTCTTTTCTTTTTTTGTTTTTTTAGAATTTTCTTCAATTTTTTCTTTATCTATATCTTTTTTTTCTATTTTTTCATCTTCTTTAAGAAGAGTATTATTAGATTTTTGCTCGATATTTTGAGCCTCATTATCTTGAGGCTTTGAAGAAATTTCTGTTTCATTTTTAGAGGAATTTATAGCTTCTTTTTCTTTTTTAGAATTTTCTTTTTTCGCCATCTATTACCTCCTTTTTTGTAGTATACATCATAAGCTAGTTTTTAACAAACGATTTTAGCTTGCCCAAGCGGACGGCATGTCGCGGTTCGATTTAAACCAATCTGTGTCCTTTAAAATCGTGTTGTTGTTCGAACACTCGACTGTGACACCATTTTTGTTTGAAGTCACGACGACATTTCCGTTCATGGAGCCATAGCCATTGTCTACATATCTGCCTTTCTCTTCGTCATAAACAATCTCCCCTCTCGTCGTCACATAAACTAGCTCCGTATGTTTGCTAACCCTGTTTATAAAATCTTGGGTCGGAAAGGAATTGTGCAGGTTTTGCGTTCCACTCTGCAAATACTCTACACTGCCAGCACAACAGCACACCACGACCATCTTAGGCTGAATTATGTCGAGAAGAATGTCGTTGCTAGAAGTTTTAGAGCCATGGTGACCAGCTTTGAAGAGCTCTACCTGTGAAAGCTCGTTGTATTCGACAAGCCTTTCTTCACCCTCCTCCTCAAGGTCTCCAGTAAACAAAAACTTCTTGTCTCCCTGTTCTATTTGAAAACAGACAGAGTAGTTGTTGTTATCACTGCTCGTATGATCGTAATAGTAGTTGTAGAGAATGTTCATGACTATTCCATCGCTGAGCTCAAACGCTCTCTGCGCGCCACCCTCGTTATTGTAGCACTCAAGTGCAGTGTAGTGCGTAGTCCCGCCGTCAACGAGAGCCTGCCTTTCTTCCAAATAGTCTCCATATAGCTGAGTCTCATTTACTACCTGAGTAAAATCTATCAACATATCTATCTCATAAGACTCAAATATGCCAGGCACGTCGCTTGAACCTACAAATCCCGAGATATGGTCTTGGTCTGAGTGGGTCGCTATGACATACTCAAGCTTGCCGTCTGTGACGTACTCGTCTAGATACGCCTTGATTGTAGCGGCGCTTGCCTTTCTTGAGCCTGCGTCCACCAATATATCAGTTCCGCCTGCGTTTATGTAGACACAGTCACCAGTGTAGTTGTTTCCAAGCTCCAAAAAGTGTATTTGAAGGTCTCCGCTGACATAGATGTCGCCCCTATCTTTAGGAAAGGTTATGTAAAAATATATCCCCGCGCCCAGAACAAACCCTACGATGAGCGCTAGTACGCTGAGAAAAATCGTTTTCCCAAGCGAAAAGGTCTTTGCTTTAGCCATTTGTCTCACCTCCCACCGTAACTATTCTAATGAGCTGATAGTTTCCATACTTTATGCTCTCTACAGTGTAGCGAAGGACATATTCGCCCTCGACTGAGGTGTTCACCTCTCCCTCAATTTTGACTTTAGAGGAGAGGTCTTGCCCCAGGCTGATGACTGTGGCGCCCTCTTCTACATAGGCCTCGTTTAGGTCAAGAAAAATCTCTTTTTCGCCGTTTAGGACGAAACAGTCGTTTTGCGTAAGATAATAGCTGACTCCAACGCCTCCCGCAGCGGCTAGAATAAAGACGAGGAGCACAATGACAATAGTGCCCGCATGAGTCTTTTTTACTTCACTTTTAATCTTGTTTTTTGTCTTCTTTTTCATTTTTTTCCTCTTTAGTAATTATAAACGAATTGGCGTCCAATGTGACACTATGTTCTATTGGCACCCACTTTACTTCCTTTTTGAATACAGAAGTTATATAAATAGGAATATACATAGCCCAGTAGATAGGCGCTGTAAAAATGCAAGCTATGACATTTTTAGCATTTATGTTTATGTGTTTCCTCTCAGCGAGCAACATCACTCCCGCGTAGCAAACGTAGAACAAATAAGTTGCAAGCAGCGTCCAGCCAAAAGCCCTAAACGGCAAATAGGCTATAGTCTCACCTAGACATAACCCAGCTATGCCCAGCCCAAGCTGGAAGAGCATGTAAAGTATGAGCGTCAAAAGGAGAAACATCACTGGGAAAATGCTGACAGAAAACTCTAACTTGCTCAGCCTGTTTTCACTATCCACCAAAAGGCTTTTTCTCAGCTTTTTGGAGTAAAGTTTGTCCACTTGGTTGTGGCCTTTCACCCACCTTAGGCGTTGGTTCCACGAGACTTTGAGTTTGGTCGGCTGTTCGTCATAATACTCAGCATACTCATTATAAGTAGATTTTAAATTGTTGAGAGTAGCAAAACAAGATATCTCATAGTCTTCTGTCAAGGTGTTAAACGGCCAGCCTCCAAGCTTTTCTAAAACAGAACCGGCTATATAAAAGCCCGTACCGCTCACTATGACGTTCATGTTAAACCTGCTTCTACACTTATTTTGAAAGGTGTTTACCATAGAAAATGTCAAAGCTGAGTTAGAAGCTATCCACCCGCCATTCCAGTTTTTAGAATTTCGATAGCCAAGCGCAAGCTCATAGCCCGCGTCGTAGGCCTTGTTCATCTCCTCAATAAAAGTAGGATAGAGCACATTGTCTGCGTCAAAGATGAAATAAGCCTCATAGCTCTCGCCTCTCTCCAATAT